>JAFAMT010000132.1 GCA_019233085.1 Herbaspirillum sp. | reverse complement strand
GCGAAGTAGCCGAACTCGTCGGTATAGGCCCAGTCGGAGAAGCCCACCTCCTTGTTCGGCCACTTGAGTACCAGCACGCCCAGCGCCAGCCAGGCGGCCGTGGCGACCAGGCCGCCATGCCACAGCGTGGCGGTGTCGCCGGCCCGCTGTGCGGCCGGCGATGGTGAAGAAACGGCCTGCCGCGGCAGGCTCTCGGTGGTGGTGGTCATGTCATGCTTCCTTCAGGTAGAGGCGGGAAGGTGGGCACGCGGGAACACGGCCCAGGCTCAGGCTCAGGCTTAGGCCAGCACATCCACCGTGACGTGGTTGGCGAAGCGCACCGGGTCGGTGCTCTTCTTGAGCACGCCGGCGGTGTGGAAGTCGCGGGCGAAGTATTCGACTTCGTCGCGCAACACGCTGCCGGTAGGGTGGTTGTGATAGGTGAGGTTGGTCAGCAGGGCGCGCAGGTCCTCGACCGGGATCTTGGGCGAATACTTGGCATAGAGCTTGGCGGCCTCGTTGGGATTCTCGGCCACGAATTCGGAAGCCTGGATGATGGAACGCACCACGGCGGCGGCGGCCGGCTTGTTGTTGCGCACGAAATCGCCACGGGCGCCGGTGATGCAGCAGATCTTGTCCTTGTATTCGCCGGTGGCATTGTTGCCGATCTCGGTGAAGACACCCTGGTTGCGCTTTTCGATCAGGAAGAGGTTGGGGTCGCCGTCGGCGATGGCCTGCACCTCGCCCTTCTTGACTGCCACGTCCAGCAGGTCGGCCGGGTAGACGCGCCATTGCACGTCCTTCTCGATATCCACGCCACGCTTGGCCAGGTGGATGCCAAAGAAGTTCTTGGCCGGGCTGTTGATGTCGGACACGCCGATGATCTTGCCCTTGAGCTGTTTCCAGTCGGACACGCCGGCTTCCTTGACACCCAGCATGCGCAGGCAGCCGCCGTGGGCCGAGCCGACCACCTTGACGTCGAAGCCCGATTCCAGCGGCTTGAGCCAGCGGTGGATCAGGCCCACGCCGACATCGGCCTTGCCGGTGGCCAAGGCTTCCAGCAGCTGGTCGGTGGAACCGCCCCAGTTGAGCAGCTCGACCTGCAGGCCGTTCTTTTCGAAGAAGCCCTTTTCCTGCGCCACCACCACCGGGGAGAGGCAGAACGCCACCGCGCTCCAGGCGAAGGTGACCTTCTGCGGGCTGCCTGCCGACCAGGCGTTGCCGGCCGCCAGGGCGCCGCCGAGACCAGCGATGGCAGCGGCACCGCCGGCACGCAGGATGTCGCGGCGCGACCAGGTGGAAGAAGCGGTGTGCAACGAGCCGGGCTCGGGCAGGAGGAGGTCTTTTTTCATGTCGTCATGGCTCCAGGGTGGATGGGAGGGCGGCGCCGCGCGCAAGGACGGATGCTAACGTGGTGACCGCAAGATGGCTAATATGCGCCTCCCGCGCGGGCGCTCCAACGAACAAGATCGCAGTTGGATATGAGGCGGAAAGATTCTATCGATATGCGGATTGCTTCCTTGTCGCCGCGGCGGTGGCGGCGGGAAACTTGCGGGCCACACCAGCCCCCGGTGCTGCTGCCGGAATACCTACACAAGGAAGACGCCATGACCACCCTGAACCATTACCTCAGTGAAAAGCGCAGCGCCGTATTGGCGCGCGAAGCCCGCATCGATGCCGGCCTGGCCGGCCCCAACGCACTGGCTGCACGGGTCTCGGCCGAGGGCCGCAGCGGCGTGCGCCGCATCCGCATCCGCGATCACCAGGTCATCAGCGACAGCCCGCCGGATTTCGCCGGCTACAACCTCGGCCCCAGTTCGCCGGAGCTGCAGCTGGGGGTGCTGGGTTCGTGCGTGACGCATATCTTCCTGATTCAGGCGGCGCATCGCCAGGTCCCCATCGATTCCCTGGAGGTGGAGGTGAGCGGCCGCATCGATCCGCGTGGCGGCCGGCCCGGGCATGAAGACATCCCCTTCTGGCCGCACGACATCGGCTACGTCGTCCATCTGGATTCGCCCGCCTCGGACGAAGAGGTGCAGGCCCTGTTCGAAGCGGTCGAGGCGACCTGCCCCATTCTCAACCTGCTGAAGAACCCGCAGCAGATCCACGCCGAGTTGCGTCATCGCCGCACCGATGCGGCCGCGCACAGCCAAGATGCCGAAAGCCTCATCGCCTGAGCGCGCCGCAGGCAGCGCCGGATTTTGCTTTATAGTCTTGGTCTGAGCCGGCGCAGACCGGTCACTCCCTACAGACGAGACAGCCATGCCCCAGCCTCATCCGCACCCCTCCGGCAAGCAGCTCTGGCGCTTGCGCGATTTCATCACCGGTTTTGCCGCGCTGCTGGAGCAGCGTCCGGACGAACCGGCCATTCTTTCCGACGGCGGCGCCCTGCTGCGCCAGCTGGTCGCGCATGACGACTGGTTGCCCGACGATTACGCGCAGCCCCATCCCGAGCGTTACCAGCAATTCCTCTTGCATGCCGATTCGGCGCAGCGCTTCTCGGTGGTCAGCTTCGTCTGGGGGCCGGGGCAGCGCACGCCCATCCATGACCATACGGTCTGGGGGCTGATCGGCGTGCTGCGCGGGGCCGAGCAGGCACAGTCCTTTGCCTGGCAGCAGGAGACCCTGCAAGCCGTCGGCCCGCTGGAGCTCCTGCAGGCCGGACAGGTCGAGGCCGTCTCGCCCAACAGCAGCACCCTGCATGACGTGCACCAGGTCAGCAATGTCTTCGCCGACCGCGTCTCGATCAGCATCCACGTCTATGGCGCCAACATCGGCGCGGTGCGGCGCTCGGTCTACCATCCGGATGGCCGGCGCGTGCCATTCATTTCCGGTTACTCCAATTCCACCTTGCCCAATCTCTGGGATCTTTCCCTGGAGCAGAAGTCCTCATGAGCCTCGAACAGCATCCGTCCTCCCCGTCTTCCATCCCCACGGTCACCTATGCCGAGGTGCGCGCCGCGCTGCTGGCGCGCCAGGAGATCGCCCTGTTGGACGTGCGCGAGGAAGCTCCGCATGCGCAAGCTCATCCCCTGTTCGCCGCCAATTTCCCTTATTCGCACCTGGAGCTCAATGCCTACAACCGGCTGCCGCGCCGTGACGTGCGCATCGTCACGCTCGATGATGGCGAAGGCCTGGCAGTGCGTGCCGCCCTGCGCCTGCGCGCGCTCGGCTACACCCAGGTGGGCGTTCTGGCCGGTGGCGTGCGCGGCTGGCGCGAGGCCGGGGGAGAGCTGTTCCAGGACGTCAATGTGCCCAGCAAGTCCTTCGGCGAACTGGTCGAGGCCAGGCGCCACACACCATCCTTGTCGGCCCAGGAGGTCAAGGCCCTGCTGGACAGCGATGCCGACGTGGTGGTGGTCGATGCGCGCCGTTTCGATGAATACCAGAACATGAACATCCCCGGCTCCATCAGCGTGCCCGGTGCCGAACTGGTGCTGCGCCTGCCGGCCATCGCGCCCGATCCGCGCACCCAGGTGATCGTCAATTGCGCCGGCCGCACGCGCAGCATCATCGGTACCCAATCGCTGGTCAATGCCGGCATCGCCAATCCGGTGCATGCGCTGCGCAATGGCACCATCGGCTGGACGCTGGCCGGGCAGACGCTGGAACACGGCCAGCAACGCCGCTTCCCCGAACAGATCGATGCCGAGCAGCAACGACAGGCGCGTCGCCAGGCGCGCGACGTGGCTGATCGCGCCGGCGTCAAGCGCATCGCCCTGGCGCGCCTGGCCGAGCTGGATCAGCCGGACCGCACGCTCTACCGCTTCGATGTACGCACGCCCGAGCAATACCGGGCCGGCCACCTGCCGGGCTTTCTCAGCGCGCCGGGCGGCCAGCTGGTGCAGGAGACCGAGATGAATGCCCCGGTACGCGGGGCGCGCATCGTGCTGGCCGACGACGAGGGCGTGCGGGCCGACATGACCGCCTCGTGGCTGGCGCAGATGGCCTGGGAGGTCTATGTGGTCGACGGTGTCACCGCGGCCGACTTCAGCGTCAGCGGCGAGAGTCCGCGCGAGGTTCCGGTGGCGGCCGTCACGCCGCAGCAACGCATCTCCGCGCAGCAGCTCAAGACCTGGATCGATGCCAATAACGGCACCGTGGTAATCGACGTGGCCCTGAGCGCGCGCTATGTGGCCGGGCATATTCCCGGCGCCTGGTTCGTGCTGCGCTCGGACATCGCCGCCGTGGCGCGCCGCTTCCCGACGGCCTCGCGCTTCGTGCTCACTTGTGGCAGCGCGCTGCTGGCGCAGTTTGCCGTGCCCGACCTGCAGGCCCTGGTGACCCAGCCGGTATACCTGCTCGATGGCGGTAATGCCGCATGGCAACAGGCCGGCCTGCCGCTGGAGAGCGGTGAAGAGCATCTGCTGTCGCCGCGCATCGACCGCTATCGCCGTCCCTACGAGGGCACCGACAACGCTACCGAAGCCATGCAGGCCTACCTGGACTGGGAATTCGGCCTGGTGGAGCAACTGGGGCGGGACGGCACGCATGGCTTCTTCGTGATCTGACCTGGAAGGGGCCGGGCCACCACCGTCGCTTCCGAGCGACGGTCACATTCTTGTCACAGGAATGAAATATGATCCGCGATTAATCAAAAATCACGACGCGGGCATGCACGGTGGAGAGTCATTTCAGTCTGACCCCGGCCATGGGGAGCACCATGTTCCAACCGACAGCGGGGGCGCTGGCGGTGACGGTACCGGTTGTCCAGTTCGACCAGAACAATGCGGCGGTGCTGGAGATCTTCGGCCAGCACAAGGAGCTGGTGAGCCTGCCGGTGGTGGAACGGCAGCGTCCGATCGGGCTGATCAGCCGGCATATCTTCATGTCGCAGATGTCCAAGCCCTATCACCGCGAGCTGTATGAACGCAAGACCTGCATCGCGTTCATGGACAAGGATCCCCTGATCGTCGAAGCCCATACCCCCATCGAGACCCTGGGCGCACTGGCCGTGGCCTCGGGTGACAAGACCCTGGCCGATGGTTTCCTGATCGTCGAAAACGGTCAATTGCTGGGGCTGGGCTCGGGCCTGGCCCTCATGCGCAGCCTGGTGGACCAGCAGGTCGAGAAGAACCGCCAGGTCATGCAGAGCATCGACTACGCCAGCGTGATCCAGCGCGCCATGCTGAGCAATTCGCGCGCCGCCGTCACGCAGGCGCTACCTGATGCCTGCCTGGTCTGGGAGCCGCGCGACGTGGTCGGTGGCGACTTCTATCATTTCGAACCGCATCCCGGCGGCTGGTTTGCCGCCGTGGCCGATTGCACCGGCCATGGCGTGCCGGGCGCCTTCCTGACTCTGATCGCCTCGTCCTCGCTGAAGCAGGCGCTGGAGCTGCACGGTCCGCACGATCCGGCGCGCCTGATGCAGGACGTCAATCGCAGCATGAAGCGGGTACTGGGCCAGCACGGCAGCTCCGACAAGCCCTCCGAATCGGATGACGGCATGGACGCCTGCTTCTTCTGGTTCGACACCGCCACCCGCACCCTCACCAGCTCCAGCGCCAAGTTGCCGTTGTTCGTGGTGGACAAGGATGCCACCGAGGTGTTGACGGTGGAAGGCAAGCGCGTCGGCCTGGGTTATGTGGATACCCCCGAGGACATGCAATGGGACAACCACAGCATGCGCCTGGCGCCGGGGGCCATCGTCTTTGTCTGCACCGACGGCGTGATCGACCAGATCGGCGGACCCAAGCATATCGCCTTCGGCAAGCAGCGCCTGCGCCGCACGCTGCAGGAGCATGCGCAACTGCCCATGGCCGAACTGGGGCGCACGGTGATGAACATCCACCGTCACTACCAGGGCACGCAGCGGCGGCGCGACGACATCAGTTTCTTCGGCGTCCGCCTGGGCGCCCCCAACAGTCACAACGGAACACAGGCATGAACGGTATCCAGCAGGAATGGGCGGAACTCCATAGCTATGTCGCGCGACGCGACATCATTTTCTATTACGTCGGCTATTTTTCGCAGACCATCATCGCCGCCATGGCCGAGGCCGTGAAGCTGCGCGCCGAGCATACCGGCGCGGTAGCGCAGACGCGGCGCAAGCTGTTCTCGTCCTTCATCGAGATGGCGCAGAACATCGTCCACTATTCGGCCGACCTGCATGAGAAGGAAGGCCGGGTCACCGAGCCGCCGATGCGCCATGGCGCGGTCTTCATCACCCAGACCGAGGGGCACTACTACCTGCACTGCGCCAACCCGGTCGATGCCGAGATGGCCGGCAAGCTGCGTACCAAGCTGGAGCACCTGCGTTCGCTGACCAACGAAGAGATCAAGTCCGCCTACAAGGAAATGCTGCGCGCCGAGACGCCGGCCGACAGCAAGGGTGCCGGCCTGGGCTTCCTGACGGTGGCGCGCGATGCCAGTGCACCACTGGATTTCGAATTTTCTTCTCCCGAGGCGGACGGCGCACAGACCTTCTACCTGAGGGCCACCATCTGAGGCAGCCTGCAGAACAGGCTTGCCGGTATTCGGACACGACAACATGGACAATCTATTCATCGCCGCCAGCGCCAGCTCTCCCGAAGTCGACTTCCGCTTCGATGAGCGCCGGCTTTCGCTCAAGGGCGAATCCTATCCCGAGAACGCGGCGCAATTCTGGGGCGAGATCATCGCTACGCTGCGCCGCTTCCTGGCCGAGGACCAGGTCGGCACGACCATCACCGTCAACGTGGCGCTGGCCTACTTCAACAGCTCCAGCACCAAGATGCTGTTCTCGCTCTTCGATATCTTGAATGAGAAGGCCGAGTCGGGCACCGAAGTGGTGCTCAACTGGTACCACGACGAGGAGGATGACACCATCTTCGAATTCGGCCAGGAACTGCAGGAAGACTTTTCCGCGCTGGTCTTCCACGATCACGCGGTACAAAGCTGATGGACGAGGTCGATCTCTTCGAGGCCGAGGCGCAGGCACTGCAGCGGGCCAAGGCCGTGCTGGCCAGCGCCCAGCCTGACCCGGCCAGCTACCGGTCTGCCCTGGAAGAACTGGTGCAGCACTATGGCCAGCTGATGCGCCAGAGCCGCCGCCTGATCTCGCGCAGCGACCGCACCGAGCGCGAGCTGAACCTGTTGAATGCGCGCCTGAAGCAGCTCAGCGACGAGCTCGACTACAAGGCCCGCCACGACAACCTCACCGGCGCGCTCAATCGTGGCGCCGTCTTCGAGCGTGCCCACCAGGTCCTGGAAAAATCGGCGATGTCGCTGATCGTGCTGGATATCGACTTCTTCAAGCGCATCAACGATGAATTCGGCCATCCGGCCGGCGACGCCGTCATCCGCGAGCTTGTCGGCCGCCTGCGCACCGCCCTGGGCGGGATGGGCGTGATCGGTCGAGTCGGTGGCGAGGAGTTCACCATCCTGCTGCCCGGCTGGGAGCTGGAGCAGGCCGTGGTACTGGCTGGCAAGATACGCCAGGCCATCGCGGGAGAGCGCTTCCAGTGCTTGCCGCAGCGGCCGGTGACCTCCAGCTTCGGCGTGGCATGGGCCGGTGCCGGTGGCGACTTCGAAGAAGCCTACGCCCGCGCCGACCAGGCGCTGTACCAGGCCAAGCGGGGCGGACGTAACCGGGTCGAGTCCGAGACCACTGTCACCGGCTGACGGCGTCCGGCACCTGTCATCCCCTCAATAGCGCGTCATTGCCGCCACCAGCGCGGCCAGCGATGGGGCGTGCATCTTGCGCATGACCTGCTGGCGATGCGCCTTCACGGTACGTTCCGAGGTCCCCAGTTCGCCGGCGATCTGCTTGTTCAGGCGCCCCTTGATCAGGCCGTCCAGTACCTCGCGTTCGCGCCGTGTCAGGGTTTTCAGCCGTGCATGATGCAGCTGGCGCTGCTGCTGCTGCGGGCCGCATTCATCGAAGGGCATCAGCGCACCGCGGAAGGCGGCGATCAGTTGCGCCCTGACCATGGGCTGTGCCGATCCGTCCACCCCCACAGGAGCCGTGTTGCCGGCACTGCCGGGCAGCTCCGCACCATTCATGCCTTCTGTACCGTCTTCATTGATGACGATGAGCGGCATCCCCGTCTGTCGCTCGCCCAGTAGCGAGCGCAATTGCGGGGCATTCATGCTTTGCATGTGCAACTCCAGTACCAGTCCGCGTGGTGCGGTCTCGGTACCGGTATCGGTCTGCAGGAACTGGTCGGCCGAGGCATGGTGGGCGACCTGGAAGCCGGCGGCCTCCAGCAGCCTGACCAGGGGGGCAGCGTGGCTGTCGTCACCACCAACGAGATGGGCGAGATGTGCAGTCGTCATGTTTTTCTTCCTTGGC
>JAFAMT010000094.1 GCA_019233085.1 Herbaspirillum sp. | reverse complement strand
ATGGCCGACCGGTCCGGCATCACCCGCCCGCTGCTGCTGGGCGGGGTTTGCCTGGGTGGCGGATTCATCGCCGCCGCGCTGGCGCCCAATATCTGGTTCTTCATGGCGGCCCACTGTATCCTGATCGGCCTCCTGGGCACGGCCTGTACCTTCTCGCCGCTGGTGGCAGATACCTCGATGTGGTTCCGCAAGCGCCGTGGCATTGCCGTGGCCGTGTGCGCCAGCGGCAACTACCTGGGTGGCGCGATCTGGCCACCGATCGTCCAGCATTTCGTCGATAGCGTGGGCTGGCAGCAGACCTACATCGGACTGGGCGTGATCTGCACCGTCGTGATGTGTACGCTGGCGCTGTTCATGCGCGCCCGTCCGCCGGCGCAGGAGAGTGGCGTCACGACCGCCCGCGCGGGTGGTGGTGCGCGTCCCTTCGGCCTCGCGCCAGGCTCGGCGCAATTGCTGTTGTGCGTGGCCGGCGTGGCCTGTTGCGTGGCCATGGCCATGCCCCAGGTACATATCGTGGCCTATTGTGGGGACCTGGGTTATGGCCCGGCGCGCGGCGCCCAGATGCTCTCGCTGATGCTGGCCTGTGGCGTGGTCAGCCGGCTGGTGTCGGGGGCCATCTGCGACCGCATCGGCGGCTTGCGCACGCTGTTGCTGGGTTCCATGCTGCAGGGCTTGTCGCTGCTGCTGTTCCTGCCCTTCGACAGCCTGGCGTCGCTGTATGTGATCTCGGCCCTGTTCGGCCTGTTCCAGGGAGGCATCGTGCCGTCCTATGCCATCATCGTGCGCGAGTACTTCCCGGCGGCGCAGACTGGCCAGCGCGTGGGCGCGGCCATCATGGCCACCATGTTCGGCATGGCGCTGGGGGGCTGGATGTCAGGCAAGATCTTCGACCTGACCGGCTCCTACCATGCCGCCTTCGCTAACGGCATCGGCTGGAACCTGCTCAACTTCGCCATTGCGGCGCTACTGCTCATGCGTGCGCGCAGCATGCATCTGCGTACCGCCTGAACGCGGGTGCGCTCGCGGAGTTGGCAGCGTAGCGGCTTTCGGCTACGCTGCCAGCTCCGGCTTCTTCTGTCCTTTTTGCTCCCATGCTGATTCTCTTCCTCAAAGCGGTTGTGCTGATCCCGATCACGCTCTTGCCCATTCTCAATCCCCTGGGCATCGCACCGGTGTTTGCCAACCTGCTGGGCAATGTCAGCCGCAGCACCGAGCAACGCATCGCGCGCCAGGTGGCCATCAATTGCTGGTTCATGCTGGTGGCGGCGATCTTCATTGGCTCGCACGTGCTGACCTTCTTCGGTATCTCGCTGCCCATCGTGCGGGTCGGTGGTGGACTGCTGGTGGCGGTGTCAGGCTGGAAACTGCTCAACGACAACAGCCAGGACAACGCCATTCCCAACCAGGTCGCCAAGGCCTATGACGAGGACTTGCCCGACGATGAGATCAAGGCGCGCAGCTTCTATCCCATGAGCTTCCCGCTCACCGTCGGGCCGGGCACGCTGGCGGCGTCCATCACGCTGGGTGCCAATACCCCCACACGCCTGCTGGACTGGGTCATCTCGGTGGGGAGTGCGGCCCTGGGCGCGGCGCTGACTTCGCTGGTGATCTTCCTGTGCTACAACTACGCGCACAAGCTGGTCAAGCTGATGGGACGCCTGGGCACCATGGTGGTGTTGCGCTTGTCGGCCTTCATCCTCTTGTGTATCGGCATCCAGATCTTCTGGTCGGGAATGGCGGCCTTGCTGGCCGAGGCGGGGATCAGTGGCGTAGCGCCATAAAGGCGCATTTTAGGGAGGGGTTGCTGGCGGCAGACTATTTCAGCCAGCCCAGTTCGTCCAGCGCATCCTGCACCAGTTCCAGCCGCAGCAGCGGATTGTCCAGCGCCAGCAGGCTCTGCTTCATTTCCACGGTGATGGGCATCATCTCGGCCCAGCGGTTGGCGACCCAGCCGCAATCGTCCAGGCGGAACGGTGCGGCAATCGGGACTTCGCTGTCCGGCAGGCCCTGGCGCAGCACCGATTGCAGCAGGTCATCCAGCGCCCGCGCCGTATTGCGCAGTTCTTCCGGGATGATCACGGCGCGATCGCTCTCCATCATCTCCACCTCGGCCGTCCACAGGCCATGCTTCTGCTGCTCGGCCTGCAGGATGCGAAAGCGCTCGCCACCGCTGCAGGCGATGCGCATGAGGCCCGGCGACGGTGTGGACCATTCCCTGATGCGCGCCAGCGTCCCCACGCCGACGAAGCGCTCGCTCTGGCCGGGCCGGCGCACCTCCGAGCCTTCGGTCAAGGCCACCACGCCAAAGCCGCTGCCCTCGGCGATGCACTTGCCGATCATGTCCAGATAGCGCACCTCGAAGATCTGCAGCGGCAGCCGCCCTTCGGGAAAGAGCGTGCTGGCCAGCGGAAACAGCGGGATGGTCTGCGCCGAGATCGGCGGACGGGGAGTGGCGGGCGCGGCCGGCATGATCACTCCGGCCGCAGCAAGGAGAGCGCTTTCATGTGCGCAGCGAATAGCGGTTCTCGGCCACGCATTCATAGCGCTGCACGATGTAGCCGTTGTCGTCCACGCTCTCCAGGTAGACGTCGAACTGCCACAGCCGCGCCATATGGCGCAGGACCTCGTTGGTGCTGTCGCCCAGCGAGCGGCCATCGCTGCGGAAGTGACGCAGCGTCAGGCTGCGATTGCCGCGCGTATTGACCGACCAGACCTGGATGTTGGGTTCGCGGTGATTGATGTCGTACTGCCGTGACAGCGCCTGGCGCACATACTGGAATCCGCGCTCGTTGTGGATCGCAGAGACTTCCATCTCGCTGCGCGTATCGTCGTCGAGCACGGCGAACATGCGCATGTCGCGCATGAGCTTGGGCGAGAGGTACTGGGCGATGAAGCTCTCGTCCTTGTAGTTGCGCATCACATGGTGCAGGGTATCGAGCCAGTTGCTGCCGGCGATCTCGGGGAACCACTCGCGGTCCTCGTCACTGGGATGCTCGCAGATGCGGCGGATGTCGCTCATCATCGAGAAGCCCAGCGCGTAGGGGTTGATGCCGTTGTAATAGGGTTTGGTGATGGGCGGCTGGAACACCACATTGCTGTGCGAGTGCAGGAATTCCATCATGAAGCCATCGGTCAGGCGACCCTGGTCGTAGAGCGTGTTGAGCAGGGTGTAGTGCCAGAAGGTGGCCCAGCCCTCGTTCATCACCTGGGTCTGGCGCTGCGGATAGAAGTACTGGCCGACCTTGCGCACGATGCGGATCACCTCACGCTCCCAGGGCTCCAGGAGCGGTGCATTCTTCTCGGCGAAGTAGAGCAGGTTCTCCTGCGGCTCGCTGGGGAAGCGTTCTTCCACGGCGGTGGCGGCGGTTTCCTTTTTGGCCGGCAGGGTACGCCAGAGTTCGTTGACCTGCGACTGCATGTAGGCTTCGCGTTCGCGCTGGCGGGCCTTTTCCTGCGCCAGTGAGAGGCGCTGTGGCCGCTTGTAGCGGTCCACGCCATAGCTCATCAGGGCGTGGCAGGAGTCGAGCAGTTCTTCCACGCGCTCGAAGCCATGGCGTTCCTCGCATTCCGAGATGTAGTTGCGGGCATACACCAGGTAATCGATGATGGCGCTGGCATCGGTCCACAGCTGGAACAGGTAGTTGCCCTTGAAGAAGGAGTTGTGGCCATAGGCTGCATGGGCGATGACCAGGGCCTGCATGGTCATCGTGTTCTCTTCCATCAGGTAGGCGATGCAGGGATCGGAGTTGATCACGATCTCGTAGGCCAGGCCCATCTGCCCGCGCTTGTAGTCGCGCTCGGTGAGCATGAAATGCTTGCCGTAGGACCAGTGCCGGTAATTGACCGGCATGCCGTGCGAGGCATAGGCATCCATCATCTGCTCGGCCGAGATGATCTCCAGCTGGATGGGGTAGATGTCCAGCCCATAGCCCCTGGCCACCCGGGCGATTTCCTCGTTGTAGCGCTCGATGAGCTCGAAGCTCCAGTCCGAGGGGCAGGGCAGGGGATCATGCTTGAAGCGGCTGTTCATGCGTGCACCTGCTTTTCAAAGAGTTCGCGGAACACCGGATAGATCTCGGCCGCCGACTGCACCTTCTTCATGGCGAAGTGCGGATGCGAGTCGATCAGTTGCATGTACTCGGTCCACAGGTTCTGTTCCGGCTCGGCCACCTGAATGTAGGCGAAATAGCGCGTCAGCGGCAGGATGGCCGACTCCAGCAGTTCGCGGCACTTGGGCGAGTCGTCGTTCCAGTTGTCGCCGTCGGAGGCCTGGGCGCCGTAGATGTTCCATTCGCTGGGCGAATAACGCTTGGTGATGATGTCGTGCATCAGCTCCAGGGCACTGGAGACCACCGTGCCGCCGCTTTCCTGCGAGTGGAAGAAGGTGTTCTCATCCACCTCGTCAGCCCGGGTGTGGTGGCGGATGAAGACGACTTCGATATGCTCGTAGTTACGGGTCAGGAAGAGATAGAGCAGGATGAAGAAGCGTTTGGACAAGTCCTTGCGCTGCTCATCCATCGAGCCCGACACATCCATCACGCAGAACATCACGGCGCGGCTGGAAGGCTGCGGCTGGCGCACGCGATTGACATAGCGCAGGTCGAAGGGGTCGATGAAGGGGATGCGCAGGATGCGCGCGCGCAGCTGGCGGACTTCTTCTTCCAGCAGCTTGATGTCGGCGGTGTGCTCGTCCGGCATGCGCTTCATCTCGGCCAGGGTTTCCTCGGCGATGTCGAGCTGGCGTTGCAGCGGCCCGCCCATCGCGATGCGCCGGCCCAGCGACGAGCGCAGCGAGCGCACCACGTCGATGTTGTTGGGCGAGCCGTCGACCGAATAGCCGGCACGCTGGTTCTTCCAGTTGGGGACCTGCAGCAGGTTGGTTTCCACCAGGCGCGGCAGTTCCAGGTCCTCGAAGAAGTAGTTCATGAATTCTTCGCGGGTCAGCTCGAAGGTGAAATCGTCCTGGCCTTCGCCCTCGTTGCTGGCACTGCTGCCACCGCCACCGCCCCCGCCACCCTGGCGCGGAATGCGGTCACCCTGCAGGTAGTCCTGGTTGCCCGGATGCACAGCCTCGCGCCGCCCGCCCCGTCCGTGATGGAAGAAGGGTTCGGAGACATCCTTGCGCGGGATGCTGATGCTCTTGGATTTTTCGAGATCGGTAATGCTGCGGTCGCGCACGGCGTCCGCTACCGAACGTTGTATATGCCCCTTGAAGCGCCGCAGGAAGCGCTCCCGGTTGGCGATGCTCTTGTTCTTGCCAGCCAGCCTGCGGTCGATGATCTGATGCAGCACTCGTCTCTCCTGCTAGTGGTCGGCGGTCCGCCTCGCGGCGGACGACGCCGAGGAGTCGCGTGGCGCACCGCAGCCGTCTCCGGGCCGGTGCGCGCACGCGGCGCTTACGAGGACTTGCGCACGCGCAGGTACCATTCGCACAGCAGGCGCACCTGCTTGGGCGTGTATCCCTTGCTGACCATGCGATTGACGAAGTCTTCGTGTTTCTGCATTTCCTCGGTGGAGCCCTTGGCATTGAAGGAGATCACCGGCAACAGGTCTTCGGTGTTGGAGAACATCTTCTTCTCGATCACCACGCGCAGTTTCTCGTAGCTGGTCCACAGCGGGTTCTTGCCGCCGTTGTTGACCCGTGCGCGCAGCACGAAGTTGACGATCTCGTTGCGGAAGTCCTTGGGATTGCTGATGCCGGCCGGCTTCTCGATCTTCTCCAGTTCCGCGTTCAGGGCGGCACGGTCGAAGCTCTCGCCGGTATCGTGGTCGCGGTATTCCTGGTCCTGGATCCAGAAGTCGGCATAGGTCACGTAACGGTCGAAGACGTTCTGGCCATATTCGGAATACGACTCCAGGTAGGCGGTCTGGATTTCCTTGCCGATGAATTCGGCGTAGCGCGAGGCCAGCGTGTCCTTGACGAAGGAGAGGTACTTCTGCTCGGCCTCCTGCGGGAACTGCTCGCGCTCGATCTGCTGCTCCAGCACGTACATCAGGTGCACCGGATTGGCCGCCACCTCGGTGGTGTCGAAGTTGAACACACGCGATAGGATCTTGAAGGCGAAGCGTGTCGAGATACCGTTCATGCCCTCGTCCACGCCGGCATAGTCGCGATACTCCTGGTAGGACTTGGCCTTGGGGTCGGTGTCTTTCAGGTTCTCGCCATCGTAGACCTGCATCTTGGAGAAGAGGCTGGAGTTTTCCGGCTCCTTCAGGCGCGTCAGGATGGAGAACTGCGCCATCATCTTCAGCGTACCCGGCGCGCACGTGGCCTGGGCCAGCGAGGAGCTGCGGATCAGCTTTTCATAGATCTTGATCTCCTCGGACACGCGCAGGCAATACGGCACCTTGACGATGAAGATGCGGTCCAGCAGTGCCTCGTTGTTCTTGTTGTTGCGGAAGGCCTTCCATTCCGATTCGTTGGAGTGGGCCAGGATGACGCCATCGAAGGGAATCGCGCCGAAGCCCTCGGTACCCTTGAAGTTGCCTTCCTGGGTGGCCGTCAGCAGCGGGTGCAGCACCTTGATGGGGGCCTTGAACATTTCCACGAATTCCAGCAGGCCCTGGTTGGACAGGCACAGGCCGCCCGAATAGCTGTAGGCGTCGGCATCGTCCTGGGAGTACTGCTCCAGCTTGCGGATGTCGACCTTGCCTACCAGCGTGGAGATGTCCTGGTTGTTCTCATCGCCCGGCTCGGTCTTGGAAATGCCGATCTGGCGCAGGATGGACGGATAACGCTTGACCACGCGGAACTGGCGGATGTCGCCGTTGTACTCGTGCAGGCGCTTGACGGCCCAGGGGCTGAGGATGGGTTTGAGATAGCGCCGCGGGATGCCGTACTGTTCTTCCAGGATGGCGCCGTCCTCGTCATAGTCGAACAGGCCCAGCGGCGATTCGTTGACCGGCGAACCCTTGATGGCATAGAAGGGCACCTGCTCCATCAACTGCTTGAGACGCTCGGCAATGGAAGACTTGCCACCGCCGACCGGACCCAGCAGGTAGAGGATCTGCTTCTTCTCTTCCAGGCCCTGGGCGGCGTGGCGGAAGTAGGCCACGACCTGCTCGATCACTTCTTCCGCGCCGTAGAATTCCTTGAAGGCGGGATAGACCTTGATGACCTTGTTGGCAAAGATGCGCGATAGGCGGGGATCTTCGCGAGTATCCACCTTTTCGGGTTCGCCGATGGCCATCAGCATCCGTTCGGCAGCAGATGCATAGACCGCCGGGTCGCTCTTGCAAAGATTCAGATACTCTTCAAGCGATAACTCTTCTTCTCTGGTCTTGTCGAACCGGCTTGCAAAGCTGCTGTAGATATCCATACCACCTCCGTCGCTCTCGAAAAAAGTACGAAACAGATTTATATGTCTGGACCTGCCATCTGCGGTTATCGAAGAACGCGTCGGTGACTCTGGTGAGCGTCATTGCCGGTGTGTTCTTTGAAAGCCGTAGCATCAACAGCGTGCTGCGAAGATCAATTCATCTCTTGTTTTTATTCTAGTCCTTTTTTGCTTTC
>JAFAMT010000030.1 GCA_019233085.1 Herbaspirillum sp. | reverse complement strand
CAGGTCGCCTATGCCGCCTCCAAGGGCGGGGTGGTCGCCATGACCCTGCCGATGGCCCGTGACCTGGCGCGCCATGGCATCCGCGTGGTCACCATCGCGCCCGGCATCATCGAGACCCCGATGATGCTGGCCATGCCGCCGGAGGTGCTGGAGTCGCTGGGCAAGAGCGTGCCGTTCCCGCCACGGCTGGGCAAGCCCTCCGAGTTTTCCTCGCTGGTGGAGCACATCCTGCAGAACCAGTATCTCAACGGCGAGGTCATCCGCATGGATGGCGCGCTGCGCATGAATTCGCGCTGAACGGCCAGGCTGCCACCTGCCGCCGGTAACCAATGAAACAATGAAGGAGGCCATCATGGCTAAGGACCCCATCGTCATCGTCTCGGCCGCCCGCACGCCCATGGGCAATTTCCAGGGTGCGCTGGCCGATCTTCCCACGCCGCAACTGGGCGCCCATGCCATCGAGGCGGCCGTCGCCCGCGCCGGGATCGCACCCGACCAGATCGACCAGGTCTTCATGGGCTGTGTACTGCAGGCCGGGCTGGGCCAGGCGCCGGCACGCCAGGCCGCCTTGCGCGCCGGCCTGCCGGTGACGGTTGCGTGCAGCACCATCCACAAGGTCTGCGGTTCGGCGATGATGGCTGTCATGCTGGGTCATGACAGCATCCTGGCGGGTTCGTCTTCCATCGTCGTGGCCGGCGGGATGGAATCCATGAGCAATGCCCCCTACCTGCTGCCCAAGGCCCGTCGCGGCTACCGCCTCGGCCATGACCGGCTGATCGACCACATGTTCTTCGATGGCCTGGAGGATGCCTATTCGGACCAGAACCGCGGTCGCCTCATGGGGACCTTCGCCGAAGACTGCGCCGCCGCCCTGGGCTTCACCCGTGAGGAACAGGATGCCTTTGCCATCCGCTCCACCCAACGCGCCCGTGCCGCCATCGAGGATGGGCACTTCCAGTGGGAAATCGCTCCGGTCGACATCGCCGGCAAGAAGGGCAACACCGTGGTGACCACCGATGAAGGCCCGCTCTCGGTCAACCTCGACCGCATTCCCAGTCTCAAGCCGGCCTTCCGCGCCGGCGGTACGGTGACGGCGGCCAATTCGTCCTCCATCTCCGATGGCGCGGCCGCGCTGGTGCTGATGACGCAATCGCGGGCGCAGGCGCTGGGGTTGACGCCCATTGCCCGCATCCTCGGCCATGTCACCCATGCCGGCGAGCCGGCCGATTTCCCGCGTGCGCCCATCGGTGCGATCCGCAAGATCTTTGAGCGCACCGGCCTGGACCGCAGCAGCACCGACCTCTATGAGATCAACGAGGCCTTTGCCGTCGTGCCCATGGCCGTCAGCCGCGAACTCGATATCGATGTGGACCGCATCAACGTCCACGGTGGCGCCTGCGCACTGGGCCATCCCATCGGCGCTTCGGGGGCGCGCATCCTGGTCACGCTGCTGGGGGCCTTGCGCCAGCGCGGCCTGAAGACCGGCATCGCCAGCCTGTGCCTGGGCGGTGGCGAAGCTACGGCGGTGGCCGTCGAGATGCTGTGAGGCTGTGCATCTGCACGCACATTGATTTGTCCACAGCCTAACCAGAGGTGACACCGTGATACTCACGCCCGAACAGGAAATGATCCGCGACTCCATGCGCGTCTTCGCCAAGGAGCGCCTGGCGCCGTTTGCCGCCGACTGGGATCTCCACCACACCTTCCCGGCCGAAGCCCTCAAGGAACTGGGCGCGCTGGGGGCCATGGGCATGTGCGTGCCCGAGGAGTGGGGCGGCGCCGGCATGGACTACATGAGCCTGGTGCTGGCGCTGGAAGAAATCGCCGCCGGCGATGGCGCCACCTCCACCATCGTCTCGGTGCAGAACTCGCTGGCCTGCGGCATCACGCAGAAATATGGCAGCCAGGCACAGAAGCAGGA
The DNA here is from genome assembly GCA_019233085.1 of Herbaspirillum sp. Classification (GTDB taxonomy): domain Bacteria; phylum Pseudomonadota; class Gammaproteobacteria; order Burkholderiales; family Burkholderiaceae_D; genus Herbaspirillum. The sequence goes on along the minus strand of JAFAMT010000030.1, from coordinate 6,088 downwards.
GTGGCTCCCGCGCCTGGCCCGTGGCGAGGTGCTGGGCTGCTTCTGCCTTACCGAGCCGCATACCGGTTCGGATGCGGCGGCCCTGCGCACCCGCGCCGAGCGCGACGGCGACCATTACGTGCTCAATGGCGTCAAGCAGTTCATCACCAGCGGCAGGCATGCCGAGGTCGCCATCGTCTTTGCCGTCACCGACAAGGCCGCCGGCAAGCGCGGCATCTCCTGCTTCCTGGTGCCGTGCAAGACACCTGGCTTCATCGTCGGCCGTACCGAGGAAAAGATGGGCCAGCACGCCTCCGACACCGTGCAGATCCTGCTGGAGAACTGTCGCGTGCCGGCCAGCGCCCTGCTGGGGGCCGAAGGCGAGGGCTATCGCATCGCCTTGTCCAACCTGGAGGCGGGCCGCATCGGCATTGCCGCGCAAAGCGTGGGCATGGCGCGCGCCGCCTTCGAGGCCGCGCTCAGGTATGCCAAGGAGCGCGAGAGCTTCGGCGTACCCATCATCGAGCACCAGGCCGTGAGTTTCCGCCTGGCCGACATGAACACCCAGCTCGACGCCGCCCGCCTGCTGGTCTGGCGCGCGGCCACCCTGAAGGATCAGGGTCTGCCCTGCCTGAAGGAAGCCTCCATGGCCAAGGTATTTGCCTCCGAAGCGGCCGAGAAGATCGCCTCGGATGCCATCCAGATCCATGGCGGCGTCGGGTATACGCGCGACTTCCCGGTGGAGCGCATCTACCGCGATGTGCGCATCAGCCAGATCTACGAAGGCGCCAACGACATCCAGCGCATGGTCATCGGGCGGGCCCTGGCGGCCCAGTGAGGGCAGCCGGGTTGCCTCATTTGCGAGACCGGCGCTATCCCCAGCCGGGAAAGTCGGCGCCGATCCCGTCACCAAACAGGCGTTGGCAGTGGCTGTCGACGATGGCAATGCTACGCGCCATGCCGCTGGTGGACTGCTTGTGCGAGAGGCGGTAGCAAGTATAAGGCGGTGGCGGATCGCTGAGCTCGCGGATCAGGTAGGGGCCGTTGGCCAGGCTGGCCTGCGCCAGCCAGCGCGGCACGATGGCCCATTGCTCGGGATGATGCAGCATCGACAGGATCAGGTGGCCGCTGTCCAGCTTGATGCGCGAGGGCGTCAGCGGGTCCCACCAGTGGTCGTGCCAGGCATCGAAACTGCGACCCCAGGGAACGAAGAGTTCATGGTCCGCCGACAGATCCTGCGGGTGCACCTTGCGTACACCTTTCGACCTGCCCCCGCGCAGGCTCAATACCACCATGGGCGAAGTAAAGAAGATCTCCACCTTGACGTTGGGGTGACTGCGCTCGCGCAGGCTGAAGGCCAGGTCTAGCTGGCGTTGCTCGATCTTCTCGTACATCTCGTCGGAGTGCAGCGTGCGGATCTCGATCTTCATGGATGGATGCTCGGCATGCAGCTGGCGATATAGGCGCGGAAAGACGAACACGTTCAGGCTATCCACCGCGCCGATGGTCAGGCTCAGGCGCGGCCCCTGCGAACCGAGGATCTTGACCTCGCGCGAGAGCAGGTGCCACTGCTCGGCAATGCGCAGGAACTCTTCTCCGCTGGGTGTGAGCCGGACCTGGCGGATGCCCTTGCCGCGTTCCAGCAGTTGCATGCCCAGCTCCTCCTCCAGCGCGCGGATGCGCTTGCTGATGGTGGTCTGGGTCAGGTTCAGTGTGTCGGCCGCGGCGCTCTGGCTGCCGCTGCGGACGATCTCCAGGAAGGTATCGATGGCGTGATGGAACATGGTGTTGTGGTGTGCGGCTCCGGGATTAAATAGTCGTGTGGTGACTATATTATGGTCAATCAAGTCGTTTTACGCCGTTGACTATCCTATTTAGAATCGTTTGCAGCAAGCACCTCGTCAAGCAATGCCACAGAAGCATTGGACGCCACCACACAAAAGTCCGGAGACAAGCGCATGTCGCAATCGACAGTCCAGGCTGCATCCCCATCGTCGGCCACCAGTCTGGCTCGTCCCACCCGTTTTCGCTGGGTGGTGGCCGGGCTGATCTTCCTCATCTACACCATTGCCGCTGCTGACCGCGCCAACATCGGCGTGGCCTTGCCCTTCATCCGCAAGGAATTCGCCATGAGCAATACCCAGGCTGGGGCCTTGCTGAGCCTGTTCCTGTTCGCCTATGCGCTGGCCCAGTTGCCGGCGGGATTTGCGACCAGCCGCTTCGGCGTGCGGCGCATCTTCACCGGTGCCATGATGCTGACCTCGGTCTTCACCGGCCTGATCGGCACCACCAGCTCGGTGATCGGCCTGAAGATCTATCGCTTCGCCCTCGGACTGGCCGAGGGGCCGCTGCCGGTGGGCATCGCCGCCACCATCAACAACTGGTTTCCGCCGCACGAAAAGGGCACCGCTGCCGGCATCTTTCTTTCCTCGGTGAAGTTCGGGCCGGTGATCGTGCCACCGTTGTGCGCAGTCATCATCGCCCTATGGGGATGGCGCGAGATCTTCATCGTCTTTGCCGTGCCGGGGATCCTGTTCTCGGTCATCTGGTACATCCTGGTGACCGAACATCCCTCGCAGAGCGCACGGGTGAACCAGGCCGAGCTGGATTACATCACCGGCGCCACGCCGGCGGCCACCACGACCACTGCTGCGGCCACGGCGACCCCTGCACCGGCCCGCCGTGCCGCCCCTGCCTGGCTGGATACCCTGGTGCGTGCGCGCCGGATCACACCGCTGACTGACAACAAGAGCGTCTTCCGCTCCTGGAACGTGCTGGGCTGCGCGCTGGGCTATTGCTTCCAGCTGGGTATCTCCAATGTGCTGCTGGCCTGGATTCCGACCTACCTGCTGTCGGTCAAGAAATTCTCCGTCATGAACATGGGCTTTGTGGCCGCAGCACCCTGGGTGGGCGCGGTGATCGGCAACCTGTTGGGCGGCCTGGCCTCGGACCGCTTGCTGGCGCGCCGTCGCAAGCCCGGCATGATGCTCTCGGCCCTGGCCACCGCCGGCATGATGTATGCACTGATCCATTCGCCGGCCGATCCCTTGAGCTACGGCCTGCTGCTCTTTGCCACCGGCGTCTTGCTCAGCTTCGGCTTCTCGGCCTACATGGCCTACTCCATGGGCCTGACCGACCGTAAGACCTTCCCCATTGCCAGTTCGGTGGTCAACATGGGCGGCCAGATCGGCGGCGCGATCGCCCCGCTGGCCACCGGCATGCTGCTGGATAACTACGGCTGGGACTACGTGTTCTCCTTCATGGCCATTGGCTCGCTGATCAGTTTCGTGGTGCTGCTCACCATCGCCGAGCCGGTGCAGGACTGAGCCCGCTTGCCTGTCTTTTGAAAGCCTTCGACATGAGTCATCCCTCCTTCATCATCCACCCCGCACCCGCGCTGGCACCGCACGCCCTCGTCGCGGCGCTGGAAGGCATCGTGGTCTCGCACCTGAGCGACAACCTGCAGCGCCTCTCGGGCATCACCGGGCTGCAACGCATCCACCGCACGCGCAAGCTGGTGGGCACCGCCTTCACTGTCAAGACCCGCCCCGGCGACAACCTGCTGATCTACAAGGCACTGATGATGATGCAGCCCGGCCATGTGCTGGTGGTCGATGGCGGCGGCCAGGGCAGCAATGCACTGGTGGGAGAACTGATCATGCTCTACGCGCAGCAGCGTGGTTGCGCCGGCTTCGTGCTGGACTGCGCGGTGCGCGACACGGCGGCCTTCGCGCAGGCCGATTTCCCCTGCTATGCACGCGCCGTCAGTCATCGAGGTCCCTACAAGAACGGGCCCGGGCAGATCAACGTGCCGGTCAGTATCGACGGCCAGGTGGTGCAGCCGGGCGATCTCGTCGTCGGCGACGAGGATGGCGTCGTCGCCTTCGCACAGGACCAGGCCGAGGCCCTGATCGCCGCGGCAGGCCAGACTGCCGCGATCGAGGACGGCATCCGCGCCGAGATCGCCAACGGGCGCGTCGAGCAGGCATGGCTGGACAAGGTCCTGAAGCCTTTCGGCCTTTGAGGTATCGTAGGGCGGCACTGTTACGCCCTTGTCCATCGACCGCATCGTCTCTATCGAGTCCGCCCATCGCATGACTGCTTCTTCTCTCAAACGCTACCTGTCGCTGCATGACTTCGAGCACGCCGCCAGGAAGCGCCTGCCCAAGCCCCTGTTCGCCTACGTCTCGGGCGCGGTGGAGGACGAGGTCTCCATCAAGGCCAATCGCGCCGCCTATGGCCACTATGCCTTCAAGCCCAATGTGCTGGTGGACGTATCGACCATCGATACCACCGTGAGCCTGTTCGGCCAGCGCTACGCCATGCCGGTGGGCGTGGCGCCCATGGGTATCGCCGCCATGACCAGCTATCGCGGCGACATTGCCCTGGCGGTGGCGGCGCGCAAGGCCGGGGCCTTGTGCATCATGAGCGGTTCGTCACTGATCCGCCTGGAAGAAGTCATGCAGGCCGCGCCCGGCACCTGGTTCCAGGCCTACCTGCCCGGCCACCAGGAGCAGATCGATGCGCTGATCCGCCGCGTGCAGGCCGCCGGCGTGGAGACGCTGGTGCTGACGGTGGATACACCGGTGACCGCCAATCGCGAAAACAATATACGCGCCGGATTTTCCACACCCCTGCGTCCCAGCCTGGCGCTGGCCTGGCAGGGCGTGACGCATCCGCGCTGGCTGCTGGGTACCTTCGTGCGCACGCTGTGGCGGCACGGCATGCCCCACTTCGAGAACAACTATGCCACGCGTGGCGCACCCATCATGTCCTCGACCGTGCTGCGCGATTTTGCCGATCGCGGGCATCTGAACTGGGAGCACGTGACGCGCGTGCGCGCCATGTGGAAGGGGCCGCTGGTGATCAAGGGCATCCTCAACGTGGCCGACCTGCGTCGGGCCAAGGCGATAGGCGCCGATGCGGTCATCGTCTCCAACCATGGCGGCCGTCAGCTCGACGGCAGCGTGGCGCCGCTGCGGGTGTTGCCCGAGATGGTCGAGGCCGCAGGCGAGTTCCCGGTCATGATCGACAGTGGCGTGCGGCGTGGCACCGATGTCCTGAAGGCGCTGGCCCTGGGCGCCAGGGCGGCATGGATAGGCCGTCCCTTCAACTACGCGGCCACCGTCGGCGGCGAAGCCGGCGTGGCCCATGCGCTGGAGCTGATCCGCCAGGAAGTGCGACGCGACATGGGCATGCTGGGCGTGACCAGCATCGCCGATATTGCGCCGGAGCATCTGTGCAGCAGTCGCTGAGGCTTCATGAGGCCAGCAGGTCATGTCCTCGCAGGGTAGCGCTGGCCTGCACGCGTAGCGGCGGATCGGGTCGAGGTCGGCGGCATGGATGAGCTGGAGGTCGTCAGCGCTCGCGCTGTCTCGCGCCCCGATGCATGGGCGGATGCCCAAGTAGAGGAAAGATGCAAGGCATGGCTTGTCGCCAGAACTGGGGATAGGCAGCCGCCGATGGCAGCATTACATTGCGCTTTCGGCGCATTTTCCGTCGCGCTCCCGCTCTTGCCACCAGGAACAGAACATGATCGCCCATGCCCCGGAAACCCTTGTCGAATCTGGACCGGATCTGATCGTCCCGCGTTCGTCGACATCGTTCCAGGACAGCGATGAAGCACTCGGACGCCTGTTCAGCGACATCACCCTGATGGCCCGCAGGATGGGCGATGTACCCATCGCCATGGTGTCGCTGCTGCGCGCGACCATGGGCAACGTCGGCCGGGGTGGGCCTGGCCCGATCAGGGAGCGCGGCTTTCCCAGGTCGCAGTGGTGGATGCTGCCCGGCCAGACGCAGGCCATGCGCAGCGATCTCGATTTCTCCTTGTGCGAAGCCTCGCTCGATTGTGCCGGCGCCCTCACCGAGATCGAGGACCTGCGCCAGCACGCTCCCTATGCCGCCTCGATGATCAGGGCGGCCATGCCCGATGTGCGCTTCTATGCCAGCGTGGCCTTCGGCAATGCCGGCGGGCAATACCTGGGTACGCTCTGCCTGTTCGATCACAAGCCGCGCCAGCTGAGCCAGGCGCAGCGCGAGATGCACGCCCTGTTGGCGCGCCAGCTGGCCAGCCAGCTCGATACCTGGCAGGAACTGATGCGCCTGC
>JAFAMT010000504.1 GCA_019233085.1 Herbaspirillum sp. | reverse complement strand
ATCCGAACCATCGAAGACCACGGCGCGGCATTCGAAGATGTTTTCCTGGCCGGGGGTGCTGAGGTAGCGCTGGCGGAAGGTCTCCGAGATGACGCTGGTCTTCATGATGGCGAAGTCGAACAGGTTGCCCTTCAACACCAGGAAGCCAGCCCGTTCGCGCAGCGGCGCGCTGAAGGGATAGATCACTTCGCGGTCGTTCGACTGGCGGCCCTGCAGGTTCTCGGCCATGCTCTTGCCGGTGGCGGTGATGCGCTCGGCGCGCAGCTTGCCGGCCTGTTGCAGCTCCCACATGATGGCAGGCACGCCGCCGGCGCGGTGGAAGCGCTCACCCAGGTACTTGCCGGCCGGCTGCATGTTCAACAGCAGCGGTACGTCGTAGCCGAACTTCATCCAGTCTTCCGACTGCAGCTCCACGCCGGCATGGCGCGCCATGGCCATGATATGCGGCTGGGCGTTGGTGGAGCCGCCGATGGCGGCATTGACGACGATGGCGTCGAGGAAGGCGTCGCGCGTCAGGATGGCGGAAGGGCGCAGGTCTTCATAAGCCATGCCGACGATGCGGCGGCCGGTCTCGTAGGCCATCTGGCCGCGCTCGCGATAGGGTGCGGGAATGGCCGAGCAGCCCGTCAGCGACATGCCCAGCGCCTCGGCCATGGCGTTCATCGTGGAGGCCGTGCCCATGGTGTTGCAGTGGCCGGAGGAGGGCGCCGAAGCCGCAGCGATCTCCAGGAACTTCTCGTTGTCGATGGCGCCGGCCGAGAGTTGCTTGCGGCCCTTCCAGATGGCCGCGCCCGAGCCCACCAGTTCGCCATCCAGCCAGCCGTCCAGCATCGGGCCGCCAGAGAGCACGATGGCCGGGATATCCACCGTGGCCGCTGCCATGATCTGCGAGGGCGTGGTCTTGTCGCAACCGGTGGTCAGCACCACGGCGTCGATGGGATAGCCGTGCAGGATTTCCACCAGGCCCAGGTAGGCCAGGTTGCGGTCGATGGCGGCGGTGGGACGGCGGCAATTCTCGAACACCGGATGCAGCGGGAACTCCATGGGAATGCCGCCGGCATCGCGGATGCCATCGCGCACCCGCTTGGCCAGTTCCAGGTGGATGCGGTTGCACGGGCTGATGTCGCTGCCGCTCTGGGCGATGCCGATGATGGGACGGCCCGAACGCAGTTCCTCGGCGGTGACGCCGTAGTTCATGAAGCGCTCCAGGTAGAGCGCGGTCATGTCGATGTGGTCGGGATTGTCGAACCAGTCCTGGGAACGGAAGCGACGGGGTGTGGCAGATGGCTTGTTCATGGATTCCTCTTGGCCCGCGGGCGATTGGATGGATTACGCGCCCAGCCAGCCCGCATCGACGTAGTATTCGCGGCCGGTACACTTGGCCGCGCTGTCGGAGGACAGGAACAGCGCCAGTGCGGCGACATCATGCGGATCGACACGGGTGGGCAGGCATTGCGCAGCCAGGATTTTCGCCTCTTCTTCGGGGGTGTGCCATAACAGTGTCTGGCGCGGCGTGCGGATGGCACCGGGGATGATGGCATTCACGCGCACACCCTCGCGGCCGAAATCGCGGGCCATGCCATGGGTCATGCCTTCGATGCCGGCCTTGGCGGTCATGTACAGCGTCAGGTCGGGCAGGCCCAGGTGCCAGGAGATCGAACCGAAATTGAGGATCACGCCGGCCTGCTGCGCGCGCATGCCCGGCAGCACCGCCTGGGCGCAGAAGAACTGGTGGCGCAGGTTCACGGCAATGCGCTCATCCCAGTAGGAGGGCGTGACCTCGCTGGTCTTGTGGCGGTCGTCATTGGCAGCGTTGTTGATGAGGATGTCCACCGTGCCGGCGGCTGCGATGATCTGGTCGAAGGTGGCGCGCAGGGCGTCCAGGTCCATCAGGTTGCAACGGAAGAAGCGCGGCGGCACCGGCGCATCCTGCAGCGAGGCCACCAGCGCCTCGGAGGATTCGGTGGCGATGTCCAGGAAGAACACCTGCGCGCCCTGTGCGGCGAAGGCTTCCACGAGGGCTGCGCCGATGCCGCTGCCACCGCCGGTGATGACGACCCGCTTGCCGGCGAGGCTACGGTAGAGAGCGTGTTCGAAAGCGGGGGTGGTGGCTGCGGTCATGCTTGATAACTCCAGGAGGTAAGACGGGCCGCCGATGCGACGCGTAAAAAATTTAGTCTGATTTGGTCTGAATATCCGAAAAGCTGCATCGCTCCATCTTTTTCCGTTCGGGCTGAGTAGGCCCGCGAGGGCCGTATCGAAGGCGCTGGGAACGCTGCGTTCCTTCGTCAAACCGGGGAGCGCCTTCGATACGCGGCTGCGCCGCTGCTCAGTCCGAACGGTAGTTGGTGCTACCGAATTTCGTTAGTCAACGGCTCGAACGAGTACTCACATCGACCCACACGGCCAGCACCAGGATGCTGCCCTTGACGATCATCTGCCAGTAGGTACCCACGTCCAGCATGGACATGCCGTTGTCGAGGCTGGCCATCACCAGCGCGCCGATCAGGGCGCCATAGATGGTGCCCGAGCCGCCACGCATGGAGGTGCCGCCGATGAAGCAGGCGGCGATCGCGTCGAGTTCGCCCATGTTGCCCGCCGAGGGCGAACCGGCCGCCAGGCGCGCGGTATTGACCAGGCCGCCCAGCGCGCACATCAGTCCCATGATGCCGAACACCCACAGCTTGACGGCCTGCACGTTCACGCCCGACAGGCGGGTCGCTTCCATGTTGCTGCCCACCGAATAGATGCGGCGGCCAAACACGGTCTGCGTGCTGACATAGCTGAACAGGCCCAGCAGCGCCAGCAACAGCAGCACCGGCACCGGGATGCCGTCATAGCTGTTGAGCGTGCGCACGAAGGCCAGCAACACCGCGCCGATGACCACCACCTTCAGGCCGTCACGCCACAGTGCCGCCAGCGGCAGGCCGTGACGGCTGCGGTTGACGCGGCTCATCCAGGTCAGCGCCAGTGCCAGCACGAACAGCATCACACCCAGTGCCACGCCGACCTGCGAGGGCAGGTAGCCCTGGCCGAGATAGACCATGTTCTCCGAGACCGGGGCGATGGTCAGGCCGCCGGTGATGCCCAGCAGGATGCCGCGGAAGGCCAGCATGCCGCCCAGGCCGACGATGAAGGAGGGGATGCCCAGGTAGGCGGTCAGGTAGCCGTTGAGCAGGCCCATGAACAGGCCGAAACCCATGGCCAGCAACAGGTTCAGCGCCAGCGGCAGGTGATAGGTGACATCCAGGATGGCGGCCACGCCGCCCAGCAGACCCAGCAGCGAACCGACCGAGAGGTCGATCTCGCCGGCGATGATGACCAGTACCATGCCACAGGCCAGGATGCCGGTCACCGACATCTGGCGCAGCAGGTTGGAGAGGTTGCGCGGCGTCACGAAGCCGCCATCGGTCATGAAGCTGAAGAAGCCCCAGATGATGGCGATGGCGATCAGCAGGGCAATGATCTTGTAGCGCCCGAAGATGAGCTTGAGTTGCGCGATGTTGGCGGAATTGCTTGCAGTCATACCTGGTTCACTTTCTAAGTTTTTTCATCCCGCCGTCGCGCGCAGGGGCGCGGGCGAGGCAGACTGGTTGATGGCAGCGGCCAGCACGGTTTCCTGGCTCAGGTCCTGGTTGACGAAATCGCCGCGCAGCTTGCCCTCGCCGATGACCAGCACGCGATCCGACACGCCCAGCACCTCGGCCAGTTCGGAGGAAACCATGATGATGGCCAGGCCTTCCTTGGCCAGATCCGAGATCAGGCGGTAGATCTCGGCCTTGGCGCCCACGTCCACGCCGCGCGTGGGTTCGTCCAGGATCAGGACCTTGGGCCGGGCCAGCAGCATCTTGGCCAGCACCGCCTTCTGCTGGTTGCCACCTGACAGGCCGGTGATGGGCAGGAAGGGGCTGGCGGTCTTCACGCGCAGGCGGCCGATCTCGTCCTGGATGGTCTTCAGTTCAGCGCTGCCATCGATGCGGCTGCCGCGCGAGAAGCGGCCCAGCACCGTCAGCGTGATGTTCTGGCCCACGTCCAGGTCCGGCACGATGCCGTGGTGCTTGCGGTCTTCGGGCACCATGCACAGGCCCTGGCGTATCGATTTCAGGGGCGTACCGGTATCGGCCAGCTTGCCTTCCAGCCACACCTGGCCTTCATGGCGCCCACGGTAGGCACCGAACAGCGCCGATACCAGCTCGGTGCGACCGGCACCGACCAGCCCGGCGATGCCCAGGATCTCGCCGCGTCGCACCGAGAAGGAGACATCGTCGACACGCTTGCGACGGGGATTATCCACATCGAAGCAGGTGATATTGCGCGCCTCCAGCACCACCTCGCCGATGGCGTGCTTGCGCTCGGGATACATGGTGGTGATCTCGCGGCCGACCATCTGGGTGATGATCTTGTCCACATCCATTTCCTGCATCGGCGTGGTGGCGATGTGTTTGCCATCGCGTATCACAGAGATGGTGTCGCAGACCTCGGCCACCTCGTCGAGCTTGTGCGAGATATAGACGCAGGCCACGCCACGGGCCTTGAGGTCCTTGATGATCTTGAGCAGCACCGCGATCTCGGAGGCGGTCAGCGACGACGAGGGCTCGTCCAGGATCAAGAGGCGCGCATCCTTGTTGAGCGCCTTGGCGATTTCCACCAGCTGCTGGTGGCCGCCGCCATACTGCGACACCGGCAGGGCGACGTTGATGTCGGGCATGTTGAGCTCGCGCATGAGTTCTTCTGCGCGGCGATACATGGCCGGGTAATTCATGCGTCCACCGGGCAGGGTGATCTCGTGGCCCATGAAGATGTTCTCGGCCACCGACAGCTCGGGCACCAGCATGAGCTCCTGGTGGATGATGACGATGCCGGCTGCCTCGGTGTCACGCACCGAATACGCCTGCAGGGGCTTGCCGTCCCACAGGATCTCGCCATCCCAGGTGCCATGCGGATAGACACCGGAGAGGATCTTCATCAACGTGGATTTGCCGGCACCATTCTCGCCGCACAGACCCACACATTCGCCGGGACGGATCGCAAGATCGATGCCGTCGAGTGCGCGTACACCGCCAAAGGTCTTGACGATGCCTTTCATTTGCAACAGATACTGGGACATGCCTCTTCTCTCTCAGGGAAGCGTCAGGAGCCGGGCCGCGGCACCGGCAGCGATGCCGGCGCGACATGCGCGCCGGCATGCTTCACACCAAGATCAACGGCCGTCGATCTGGGCCTGGGTGTAGAAGCCATCGTCGACCAGGACCTTGACGTTTTCCTTGGTCAGCAGGATGGGTTTCAACAGCAGGCTGTCGACCTTCTTGAAGCCGTTGTC
>JAFAMT010000479.1 GCA_019233085.1 Herbaspirillum sp. | reverse complement strand
ACAGGCCGTGCCCAGGAGGCCGATCAGGATACAGTGGGCCGCCATGAAGAACCAGATATTGGGCGCCAGCGCGGCGGCGATGAATCCGCCACCCAGGCAAACCCCGCCCAGCAGCAGCGGGCGGGTGATGCCGGACCGGTCGGCCATACGGCCCATCAGCAGGCCACCCACGCCTACGCCCAGCATGGTGAGGGTATAGGGCATGGAGGCCAGGCCACGGTCGACCTGGAAATGCGCCTGCACCGCCGGCAGGACCACGGCCATCACATACATGCCGCTGGCACCCACGATCATCAGGACCAGGGTGATGCACAGACGCATGACCGCATAGGAGGAATCGACCTGGTGTCGGTCGACGTGGTCAGGGTGGCCGGTACGGCTGGATGCCGCAGGCAAGGTGCTGGATGGAGGGGTATCCACGGTGATCTCCGGATCATTTTTATAAGATTATTGTGTCGCCGGCCGGAATCGGATTGCGATGCGATCCCCGGCCACGTCCTGCACTCGATTGGTGCAAGCCTTGCAGACTAACATGCGGGCGTGAGCCTTGCTGGTGAGCGGCAAAAACCGCAATGGGCGCGGGGGGGGATGAGGGGGATGAGGGGGATGAGGGGGGATCTCAGCCGACGTGGTAGAGATGAACCTGTTGATAGCCCAGGCGCTCCTTGTGGCGGGCGATCTTCTGCAGCATCAGCAAACCGGCCTCATGGCCGGCCACCACGGTGCGCCGCGCGGCACTGCGCATCTCGCCACCATCCCAGGCCTGGGTGAGCACCCAGTCGCCCAGCAGGTCCTGCACCAGGTCGACGGTGAAGATGGCACGCGATTTTCCATCCGAGAAATGCAGGCGCATGGCCACGGTCACGGGCAGTGCATGGGTGACGTGGTCAGCGGAATCGATCATGGCTAAAGCGGGGCTACGGAACGGCGGGCGTGGATGATAGCAGGACGGCTGCCGAATACAAGAACAACAGCAAGAACGGTGACAAACCCGCCCGGCACGCAGCCGGGCGGGGTCAAGCTTAGAGGTTGGGAGCGAGCCAGCGCTCCAGATCCTCGCGGGAGACCTGGCGGCGCCGGGCCATATCCTCGACCTGGTCGGCGCCGATCTTGCCGACCACGAAGTACTTCGATTGCGGATGGGCGAAGTAGAAGCCCGACACCGACGCCCCCGGGAACATGGCGTAGGACTCGGTCAGCTGCATGCCGATCTCGTCGCACTGCATGGTGCGGAAAGCGTCAGCCTTGACCGTGTGCTCCGGGCAAGCCGGATAGCCGGGCGCGGGCCGGATGCCGAGGTATTTTTCCTTGATCAGGTCGGTGCTGCTCAACTGCTCGCCGGCGGCATAGCCCCACAGGTCCTTGCGCACGCGCTCGTGCAGGTATTCGGCGAAGGCTTCGGCCAGGCGGTCGGCCAGGGCCTTGAGCATGATGGAGGAATAGTCGTCATGCGCGTCCTCGAAGCGTTTCTCGTACTTCTCGATACCCAGGCCGGCGGTCACGGCGAACATGCCGATGTAATCCTGCACGCCCGACTCCTTGGGTGCGATGAAGTCCGACAGGCACTGGTTGGGACGCGCCACGCCATCGACCACCGGCTTCTCGGTCTGCTGGCGCAGGCCGTAGTAGGTGAAGGCGACCTGGCTGCGGCTGTCGTCGGTGTAGATCTCGATGTCGTCGTCATTGACGGTATTGGCCGGCAACAAGGAGATGACGCCATTGGCGGTGAGCCAGCGGCCATCGATGATCTTCTTCAGCATGGCCTGGGCTTCTTCGAAGACCTTGGTGGCGGCTTCACCCACAACCTCATCGGTGAGGATGGCGGGGTAAGGACCGGCCAGGTCCCAGGTCTGGAAGAACGGGCCCCAGTCGATATAGTTGGCCAGCAGGCCCAGGTCGACATTCTTGAAGACGCGACGGCCGATGAACTTGGGCTTGACCGGGGCGAAGTCGAGCCTGGTCTTGTTGGCGCGGGCCGCCGCCAGCGACAGCATGGGCGCAGCCTTCTTGCTGGCGTGCTGCTCGCGGATGCGTTCGTAGTCGGCGTTGAGTTCGGTGACGTACTGGGTCTTCTGCTCGTCGGCCAGCAGCGATTGCGCCACCGACACGGCACGCGAGGCGTCTGGCACGTAGACCACCGGGCCTTCGTAGTTGGGCGCGATCTTGACCGCCGTGTGCGCCCGCGAAGTGGTGGCGCCACCGATCATGAGCGGCATCTTGATGCCGGCGAAATACGGATCACGCTGCATTTCCTTGGCCACGTAGGCCATCTCTTCCAGCGAGGGCGTGATCAGGCCGGACAGGCCGATGATGTCGGCCTTCTCTTCCTTGGCCTTGGCCAGGATCTCGGCGCAGGGCACCATCACGCCCATGTTGACCACCTCGAAGTTGTTGCACTGGAGGACCACGGTGACGATGTTCTTGCCGATGTCGTGGACGTCGCCCTTGACGGTGGCGATCACGATCTTGCCCTTGGGCTTGGCGACCTCGCCGGTGGTGATTTCGAGCTGGCGCTTTTCTTCTTCGATGAAGGGGATCAGGTGGGCCACCGCCTGCTTCATCACGCGGGCCGACTTGACCACCTGCGGCAGGAACATCTTGCCCTGGCCGAACAGGTCGCCGACCACGTTCATGCCATCCATCAGCGGACCTTCGATGACGTGGATGGGGCGGCCACCGTCGGCGGCGATCTGCTGGCGCGCCTCTTCGGTGTCTTCCACGATCCATTGCGTGATGCCGTGCACCAGCGCATGCGAGAGGCGCTTGGCGACCGGTTCGCTGCGCCACTCCAGGGTGGCTTCTTCTTTCTTGTCACCGGCCTTGAGGGTGGCGGCGTATTCGATCATGCGCTCGGTGGCGTCGTCGCGGCGGTTCAGCACCACGTCTTCCACGCGCTCGCGCAGTTCGGCCGGCAGGTCGTCATAGACACCGATCATGCCGGCGTTGACGATGCCCATGGTCATGCCGGCCTTGATGGCGTGATACAGGAAGACCGTGTGGATCGCCTCGCGCGCCGGGTCGTTGCCGCGGAAGCTGAAGGAGACGTTGGAGACGCCGCCGCTGATCTTGGCGTAGGGCAGGTTCTCGTGGATCCAGCGGGTGGCTTCGATGAAGTCGACCGCGTAGTTGTTGTGTTCCTCGATGCCGGTT
>JAFAMT010000306.1 GCA_019233085.1 Herbaspirillum sp. | reverse complement strand
TTGGTGCCCACGGAGGGACTCGAACCCCCACACCTCGCGGCACATGGACCTGAACCATGCGCGTCTACCAATTCCGCCACGTGGGCCTTCTGGCATCAGCGGTAAGCTGCTGTGCTTGAAAGAGGCTGCATATTAAGGCCTATCAGTATGGTGGTCAATACTTAATTGAAATATTTTTTATTATTTTTCGGCACGCGCACGTCATCAACAAAAACGGCGACCCGAAGGCCGCCGTTCAGACAGTCGCGACAGCCAACACTCAACCGCCCAGGTAGGCTTCCACCACCTTGGGATTGCCCAGCAGGTTGGCGCCGCTGTCTTCCAGCACGATCTTGCCGGTCTCCAGCACGTAGCCGCGTTGCGCGATGCGCAGTGCCTGGCGCACGTTCTGCTCCACCAGCAGCACGGTCATGCCGGTCTTGTTGATCTCCTGCACGATGCGGAAGATCTCCTGGATGATCAGCGGAGCCAGGCCCATCGAGGGTTCGTCCAGCAGCAGGACCTTGGGCTTGGCCATCAAGGCGCGGCCGATGGCCAGCATCTGTTGCTCGCCGCCAGAAAGGTTGCCGGCCAGGCCCGTGGCGCGGTTCTTCAAGACCGGGAAGAGCGAATACACCCACTCCAGGTCTCGTGCCACGCCGTCCTTGTCACGACGGGTGTAGGCGCCCAGGGCAAGGTTCTCTTCCACGGTCAGCGTGGTCAGGGTGGCACGGCCTTCGGCTACTTGCACCACGCCGGATTCGACGATGCGGTGCGGCGACATCTGCAGCAGGTCCTGCCCATTGAGCAGTACGCGGCCGCGTTGCGCCTTGACCAGGCCGGAGATGGCCAGCAGCGACGTGCTCTTGCCGGCGCCATTGGCGCCGACCAGGGCAGTGATCTCGCCTTCGTTCAGGGACAGGCTGATGCCCTTGACCGCTTCGATATGGCCATAGGCCACGGCCAGGTCTTGCACCTGCAGGATGGGTTGCTTGTTGCCGCTGGCGCTCATGCTTCTTCCTTGCCGAGATAGGCTTCGATCACTTCCTGGTTGTTCTTGATCTGGTCCGGCGTGCCCTCGGCGATGATCTTGCCGAAGTTGAGCACGGCGATGCGCTCGCACAGACCCATCACGAAGCGCATGTCGTGCTCGATCATGAAGATCGAGAAACCACGCTGCTTGATGTTGACGATCTCGCTCATCAGTTCGGTCTTCTCGGCCGGGTTCATGCCGGCCACCGGCTCGTCCAGCAACAGCAGCTTGGGCTTGGTGGCCAGCGCCCGGGCGAACTCCAGCTTGCGTTGCTCGCCGTAGGAGAGACTGTCGGCCAGCATGTGCGCCTTGTGGTCCAGGCGCACCCAGGACAGCAGTTCCAGCGCACGCTCGCGCGCTTCCTTCTCTGCCTTGCGGAAGCCGCCCAGGTTGAACAGCATGCTGGCCACGCCATAGTCCAGGTGCTCGTGCATGCCCACCACGACGTTTTCCAGCAGCGTCATTTCCTTGAACACGCGGATGTTCTGGAAGGTGCGGGCGATGCCGCGCTCAGTGATCTTGTGCGGGGCGACCGTTCCGATATCGTCGTCGTTGAAGCGGATGCTGCCTGACGATGCACGCAAGAGACCCGTGATGAGGTTGAAGACGGTGGTCTTGCCGGCGCCGTTGGGGCCGATCAGGCCGAAGATCTCGCCTTCCCTGACGTTGAAGTTCACGCCCTGCAGGACCTGCAGGCCACCGAAGTTCTTGCTGATGTCTTTGAGTTGTAAAAGCATTACTTCACCTTCTTCTCAGCGTTGCGGCCCAGGAAGGCGCGGATGCGGCGCGGGTCCCAGATGCCCTTGGGCAGGTACAGCACCACCAGGATCAGGATCAGGCCGTTGATGGCCAGGCGGAAGTCCTTGAAGTGGCGCAGCACTTCCGGCAGCAGCGACAGGATGGTCGAGCCGATCATCGGTCCGATCAGGTTGCTGGTGCCGCCGAAGACGGCCATGGTCAGGATGTCGACCGCATTCTCGAAGCCATAGTTGTTGGGGCCGATGGTGAAGGTGTAGTGGGCGTTCAGGCCGCCGGCCACACCGGCGATGGCCGCGCCGATGACGAAGGCCAGCAGCTTGTAGCCGGCCACGTTCACGCCCATCAGGCGGGCTGCCACTTCATCTTCCTTGATGGCCTCGAAGGCACGGCCGGTCTTGGAGCGGCGCAGGCGCGCCAGCGCATAGATGGTCACGCCCAGGATCAGCACGATGTGCCACCACTCGGTGATCGGCGGCACGCCGTTCAGGCCCATGGGGCCGCCGGTGATCTCCAGGTTCAGCACGATCACGCGCACCACCTCGCCAAAGCCCAGCGTGGCCATGGCCAGGTAGACGCCGGACAGGCGCAGCGTGGGGATGCCGATCACCAGCGCCACCAGGGCCGGCAGCACGCCACCGGCGGCGAGCGCAATAGGGAAGGGCAGCTCGAACTGCATCGTCAGCAGCGAGGCGGTGTAGGCGCCGATGCCCATGAAGGCTGCATTGGCCAGCGAGAGCAGGCCGCAGGACAGGGTGACGTAGATCGACAGGGCCAGCATGGCATTGACGCCAATGCTGAAGATGACAGTGTTGTAGGTGGCCCAGAAGCCATCCCACCATTCCATGAAGCCCATCGTTATGCCTTTCTTTCCAGAACTTTGCCGAACATGCCGGAGGGTTTGACCAGCAGGATCAGGAACAGCAGGCCAAAGGCCACCGCGTCACGGAAGTCACTGGAGATATACGCCACCGTCAGCACCTCGGCGAAGCCGAGGAAGAGGCCGCCGATCATGGCGCCACGGATATCGCCCATGCCGCCCAGGATGATGACGGCGATGCCCTTGTGCAGCATGGGCTGCCCCATGAAGGGGGAGATGGCGTTGAAGGACACCCCCACCAGCACGCCGGCGGCGCCACCGAGCGCGGCAGCCGCAAACGAGGTCAGCAGGAACAGGCCCTCGACGTTGATGCCCAACAGGTAGGCCGCCTTGGGCGACTCTGCGATGGCGCGGAGTGCACGGCCCAGCTGGGTCTTGCGCATCACGCCCAGCAGCACCACCATCAGCACGAAGGCGATGACGATGATGGCCACCTGCACGGCCGTGATGTGCAGATTGCCCAGGCTCACGCTCTCCTCAGGGATGGTGCCCTGGGGGAAGCGCTTGTTCTCGGCGCCGAACAGGCCCTGCGAGATGTTGGTGATCATGATGGCCACGCCGATGGTGGCGATCATGGGGATCAGGTGAGGCGCGTTGCGCTTGCGCAAGGGCTTGAGCACCAGCACGTCGATGATCAGGCCCAGGAGGCCCGTGGCCACCATGGCCAGCAGCAGCGCCACCCACAGGGGCAGCGCCATCTGCTCGACCAGCAGCAGGGCGGCATAGCTGCCCAGCATGAAGATCGCGCCGTGCGAAAGATTGATCACGCCCAGTACGCCAAAGACCAGCGTGAAGCCGAGCGCGAAGAGCGCGTACACGCTGCCCAGCGAAAGGGCGTTGATGAGCTGTTGTTCTAACATTGGAACCTGCGATTGGTGATGGGGTACGGCGCCGGTTGCATTGCACGGGCGTGCAGGGCGCGGGCGAAGTCCCTCGTTACGTCGTATTGCCGGAATCGGCCGCCTGTCGTCCCGACAGCTGCCTGTGCATCCCCGTTCCGGCCTGGCGGTATCGTGCCCATCCCCATGAAGAACGCAGCAGGTGCATGGCACCTGCTGCGGTAGTGCGGGAGAGTCTCGACGCCGGCTGTACTGCTTACTTCAGCAGGACGAACTTGCCGCCCTTGGCGATGTTGACGATGGCTTCCTGGTCCGCATCGAAGCCGACCTGCTTGCCAGCCACGGCGGGAGCCGCGCGGAAGGCGAACTTGCCGGTGGCGCCGTCGATCTTCACGGCCGGCAGCGCGGCGCGCAGGGCGTCACGGTCCTTGACCAGGTTGCCCGACAGCTTCACCGTCTTCAGGGCATCGGCCACGATGTACATGGCGTCATAGGCCTGGGCGGCGAACTGGTCAGGGTCGGAACCGAACTTGGCCTTGTAGGCTGCGATGAAGGCCTTGTTGGCCGGGGTCTGGTTCTCGGCCGACCAGGGGCTACCCATCAGGGTGTTGTCGCCGGCGTCCTTGGCGATCTCGAAGAGCTTGGGCGAGTTCAGGCCATTGCCGCCGATGAAGGGCTGTTTCATGCCCAGCGCGCGGGTCTGCAGGATGATGTTGGCCGCTTCTTCCGCCAGGCAGGAGCAGACGATGGCGTCCGGGTTGCCGGCCTTGATCTTGGTCAGCTGGGCCTTGAAGTCGACGTCACCCTTGGCATAGGCCTCGGTGGTGGTGGTCGGGATCTTCTGCTGTTCAAGCGTGGCCTTGAAGACGTCGTAGCCGGACTTGGTGAAGGCGTCGTCGTTACCGTAGATCACGGCGACCTTCTTGATGCCGAAGTGCTTCACGGCAGCCTTCACGGTCACGGGCAGCACGTCGGCTTCCATGACGGAGTTGCGGAAGGTGAAGGGGCCCATGGCCGTGATGCCGTCAGCCGTATTGCTAGTGCCGAAGACCACGACCTTGGAGGCGTTGGCGATCGGGTCGGCCGCGAAGGCCGAGTTGGACAGGGTGGGGCCGAACACCGCCAGCACCTTGTCCTGGAAAATCAGTTTCTTGAAGACGTTGATGGCTTCTTCCTTCTTGCCTTGT
>JAFAMT010000249.1 GCA_019233085.1 Herbaspirillum sp. | reverse complement strand
GTCTCTAAGCTAAAAGAATAAGCAAGTACGAAAATATTAGTTTCTGTCAAAAATCGCGCTTCCTATACTGGAACGCCATCCACAATAAAGACAAGAAACCATGAAGACGCTCCTCAAGACCCTCGCTCTTGCCGCTTCCCTCGTGCTCGCTTCGCAAGCCCATGCCCAATCAAAAGAGGTCGTCATCGCCTATCAGGATATGGTCGTGCCTTGGCGCTATGCCCAGGAAACCCAGGCCCTGGAGAAGAAAACCGGTTACAAGGTCACCTATCGCAAACTGGCCAGCGGTGCCGATGTCATCCGTGCTCTGGCGTCTGGCTCGGTGCAGATCGGTGAGGCGGGGTCGTCGCCTATCGCGTCGGGCTTGTCGCAGGGGCTGGATATCCAGTTGTTCTGGATCCTCGATAACATCAACGATGCCGAGGCGCTGGTGGTGCGTAACGGTAGCGGCATCAGTTCGCTGGCCGATCTGAAGGGCAAGCGCCTGGCGGTGCCTTTCGTGTCGACTTCGCATTTCCATGCGTTGCTGGCGCTGGAGAATGCCAAGGTCGATCCGCGCTCGGTGAAGATCGTCAACCTGCGTCCGCCTGAGATCGCGGCGGCTTGGGAGCGCGGGGATATCGATGCGACCTTCGTCTGGGATCCCGTGCTGGCCAAGGCCAAGAAGTCAGGGACCGTGCTGACTACTTCTGGCCAGATCGCCAAGGAGACCGGCAAGGCGACCTTCGATGGCATCGTCGTCTCGCGTGCCTTTGCCAAGGATAACGATGCCTTCCTGACCGAACTGGTCAAGGTGCTGGCCGATACCGATGAGCAGTACCGCAAGAACAAGGCGGCTTGGGGCGGTGATTCGGCCCAGGCGCGGGCCGTGGCGAAGTGGTCGGGGGCGGAGGCGGCGGAGGTGCCGGCCAGCCTGAGCCTGTATGAATTCCCGACGCTGCAGCAGCAGGCTTCGGCCGAGTGGCTGGGGGGCGGCGCGGCGCGGTCGCTGGCGGCAACGGCGACTTTCCTGAAGAGCCAGGGCACGATCCAGAATGTCTTGCCCGATTATGCCAATGGGGTCAACGCGACCTGGGTGCGTAAGGCGGCTCAGTGAGCCAGCCCGGGCTTGAGCTTGCAGCGCCTGCCGTGGTCGGTGGGCGTATCGAGGCGCACCGCTTGTCGGTGCGTTTTGCTTCTGCACGTGCCGATGAGCCGCCGGCCTTGTCCGGGGTGGATCTGGCGATCGCGCCGGGGGAGTTCGTGGTGGCGCTGGGGCCGTCCGGTTGCGGCAAGACCACCTTGCTCAATTGCCTGGCCGGCTTCGTCGGCCCTTCGCAAGGGGAGGTGCTGCTGGATGGCGCTCCCGTGACGGGGCCAGGGCCGGGGCTCGGGGTGGTGTTTCAGAAACATGCCTTGATGCCCTGGTTGAACGTCGAGGATAACGTTGCCCTGGGCTTGCGTTTTCGTGGGCTGGGTCGGGCCGAGCGGCTGGCCATTGCGCATGCGCAATTGAAACTGGTGGGGCTGGAGCGCCAGGCGCGTTCGCCGGTCTACCAGCTCTCGGGCGGCATGCAGCAGCGGGTGGGGATTGCGCGCGCGCTGGCCAATGACCCGCGCGTGCTGTTGATGGATGAGCCCATGGGGGCGCTCGATGCACTCACGCGGGAGAGCGTGCAGGAGCTGCTGGCCCAGGTCTGGGCGCGCACCCGCAAGACCATTTTCTTCATTACCCATAGCGTGGAGGAGGCCGTGTTCCTGGGCAGTCGCGTGATCGTCATGTCGGCGCGGCCGGGGCGGATCGAGCACGATTTTGCCTTGCCCTTCCTGGCGCGCTATGTCGAGACCGGCGATGCCCGGGCGGTGAAGTCGGCGCCGGATTTCATCGCCTGGCGTGAGCGCCTGTTGCAACTGGTCCATGGGCAGGGAATATGAGCAAGCTTTCTTCATCGACCACTGTCGTGGCCGCAGTGACGGCGCCGGAAGCGGCCTCGCAGGCGGCGCCGGCTTTGCCACCTGCACGCGTGCATCCCCGCCCCGGCAGCGGTTCCAGTAGCGGTATCGCCGTGGCGACCGTGCTGGCGCTGCTGTTGCTGTGGTGGGGCGTGACGACGGCGGGTTGGATCGCGCCGCTGTTCCTGCCGGCCCCGGCAGCGGTGTGGGAGGCGGCGCGCCAGGCCTGGAGCGGCAATGTGCAGGGCGGCTTGCCCTTGCTCACGCATATCGGCTGGAGCCTGTTGCGGGTGTTTGGTGCTTTCCTGCTGGCAGCCCTGACGGCGGTGCCGGTGGGCCTGCTCATGGGGACCAGCCGCATCGCGCGCGGGGTGGCCGATCCGCTGCTGGAGTTCTATCGGCCCTTGCCGCCGCTGGCCTATCTGCCGCTGATCGTGATCTGGTTCGGCATCGATGAGGTCGCCAAGTGGCTGCTGATCTATCTGGCCTGCTTTGCGCCCATCGCGGTATCGACCCGCGCCGGCGTGGCGGCGGTGCAGGAGGAACAGTTGCATGCGGCCCAGTCCATGGGGGCGAGCGCATGGCAGTTGCTGCGGCATGTGATCCTGCCGTCGGCCTTGCCCGATATCCTGACCGGCCTGCGCATTGCCATCGGCTTCGGCTGGACCACGCTGGTGGCCGCCGAGATGGTAGCGGCCACCGCCGGGCTGGGGCAGATGGTGCTCAATGCGTCCAATTTCCTGCGTACCGATGTGGTGGTGATGGGCATCCTGCTGATCGGGGTGATCGCCTACCTGTTCGACCTGCTCATGCGCCGGGTGGCCGATGCGCTTACGCCCTGGCGTGCGCGCCGCTAACCGGCGTGGACCAGCGAGCCACGGTATTCGGCCAGCCATTTGACGAACAGCTGGGCTTCGGCGCCGGCCTGAGGGCTGATGCCGAGATAGTAGGGCGCCAGTTCCATGCGCAGCTCGGGCAGGGGGCAGACCAGCCGCCCTGAACGCAGGTCGTTGTCGGCCAGCGAGATGGGCGATAGTGCCAGGCCCAGGCCATCGACCACCGCCTGCAATACGAAGTGGACGTGGTCGAAATGCAGCATGGCCTGGCCACGCGAACGCTTCAGTCCGGCCAGCCGGCGCCAGTCTTCCCAGTCGTTGCGGCGACTGCGGGAGAACAGCAGGGTATGGCGGCCCAGCTGGGAAAGGTCATCCAGCGGCTGCGTGCTCAGCAGCGCAGGCGAGGCCACCAGCACCAGTTCGTCTTCCATGAAACGCTGCACCTTGAGTGTCTCGGGCCAGTTGGTCTCGCCGCGCCGCACGGCGATGTCGAAGCTACTGCCGGCCTTGCTGACGGCCGAGGTGCTGGTGACTACCTGCGGGGCGATGCCGGGATAGCGCTCGACGAAGTCGGAGAGATGCGGGATCAGCCAGCGCACCGCAAAGGAGGGCCGCACGTTGATGACCACGGTGCGCGTGGGTGCGTCGCGCATGACCCGGCGTGCCGCGCCGGCCAGCATCTCCAGGGCCGGGCTGGCTTCCTCGAAGAACTGCCGGCCGCGTTCGGTCAGCAACACCTGGCGGATGCGTCGCTCGAACAGCGGCATGCCCAGGTAATTTTCCAGATTCTTTATCTGGCGGCTGATCGCGCCATGGGTGACGTTGAGTTCCTGCGCCGCCAGCGTGAAGCTCTGATGACGCGCGGCCGCGAGGAAGGAGCGGATGGCGTTGAGCGGGAGGGTGAGGTCGGCCATGCGTCAGATTTTATCACGCATGACCGGAATTAATATCGTTTGTCAGCGCTACCATGCGCGGCGCATCATCAGCCCATGACCACCCCAGACCTCCGCCAGGCCGATCTTGATTCGCGCCACGCCGCCATGTCGCTGTCGGCCGCCTTGCCCTGCGATATCGTGCTTTACCTGCTACTGCCGATGTACTCCGACCAGTTCCACGTAAGCCTGGCCGAGGCCGGGGTGCTGCTGGCGGCCAACCGGCTGGTGCGCATTGCCGGCTATCGCTGGGTGGCCGCTTTCTATTCCCGTCACGGTGACCGTCCCACCTGCCTGCTGGCGGTGCTGGCGGCCATCGCCTGCGCCCTGGGCTATACGGTGGCCAGCGGTTTCTGGGCCTTGCTGCCCTTGCGGCTGTTGTGGGGCATGGCCTTTGCCGGGCTGAACCTGTCGACCCAGGCCATGTCGACCGCCAACCCGCAGGGTGCGGCGCGGCGCTCGGGGCGTTCGCGTGGCGTGATCGCCATCGGGCCGATGCTGTGGCTGCCAGTGGCGGCACTGCTGGCCGCGCACCTGGGGCCGCGCCCGGTGTTCCTGCTGGTGGCGATGACGGCCGTGCTGGGCCTGCTGGCGGCGCGCCGGCTGCCGGCGCATGCTTACCCGCCGCCACTGGCACGGCGCTGGAAGCTGCCCAATGCGCTGGACTGGTGGTCCTTCCTGGAGGGTTTGACGCTGGATGGCCTGTTCATCATCGGCTTGGCCTACATGAGCAAGCAATCCTTCGGTGCCGATGGCGAACTGGTGGCCGGTGTGCTGATGGCCTTGCGCTATGCCGGCGAGATCGTGCTCAGTCCCCTCGGCGGCTGGCTGGCCGAGCGCTTCGGCGCGGTCAAGGTGCTGGTGACGCTGTCGCTGGCGACCTGCGCGGCGCTGGTGGGTTTCGGTGGTGGCTTGCTGTGGGTCTTCGCTGGCATCATCGTGGTGCTGCGCGCCTTGCAGCTGCCGCTGCTGGCCCCTATCGTGGCGGCGCGCACGCCACCGGAGCAACGCGTGCACGCCCTGGCCGGACGGGCCATCTGGCGCGACATCGGCGCCGGCATGGGCCCGGTGATGGCGGGCCTGCTGTTGCCGGTGATGTCGTCGCTGTGGCTGTATGGCCTGGCGGCGTCCGCTCTGGCGCTGGCGGCCGTGGCCTGCGGGCGGGAGCCTGCGCACCCGGCCGTGGTCGAGGTTTCGCGGGGTTCCTAGGGGTCGTAAGGGGCGGGCGAGCGGCTCTGCTGGCGCATATGCGGCCAGCGGATATCGATGCGACCATCGATTCGTTCACGCCACGCCGGTTCTTGCCTAGCATGTCGGTTGATGTCCTCTCAGGACCCACCCGGAGCACGCATGAACGAACCCCACATCTATCAGGAGCTCGGCAACCTGGCGCTGGAGCCCCTGCAACCGTCCGACAGGAAACTGATCGGCTTCGTCTTCCTCTTCGGCCTGGCCTTGCTAGGGGCGTTGTTCTTCCTGCAGCGCTGGCTGCCGCTGGGCGGCTAGAACTGCTTGCACTCGCTGTTCATCTCGGCCTGCGCCACGTTGCTGCCGGCCGGTACGCTGTGGGTGAGCCAGACATTGCCGCCGATGACCGAGCCGCGACCGATGGTGATGCGGCCCAGCAGGGTGGCACCGGCATAGACCACCACATCGTCCTCGACGATGGGATGGCGCGGGATACCCTTGACCAGCGAGCCATCCGGTTCCTGCGGGAAGCGCTTGGCGCCCAGCGTGACGGCCTGGTACAGGCGCACGTTGCGGCCGATGAT
>JAFAMT010000099.1 GCA_019233085.1 Herbaspirillum sp. | reverse complement strand
ATGAAGGGCTTGACCGGCATGCCCAGCTGCTGTTGCAGGGTGTCGATGACGGCCTTGCTGTTTTCCAGCATGGATTGCGAATCCTCGGCCGGGATCAGGCCCACCGTCAGCGTCTGGGCGGCGCTGGCCGTCTGGCTCAGCGGGAGGGAGGCGAGGGCGCCCAGGCACAGGGTGAGCAGTCTACGTCGTTGCATGTCCATTCCTTGTCGAAGTGGCGTCCCGGGATGGGGCGCGCTAGGCGGCTGCCGGCACGGCCAGCAACGCTTGAGGTCAGTGGGCTTACATCGCAAGGCACTGACAGGACAGGTTAAATAGACTTTATGACGGCCCTATTATCGATATAATCGTAATAAATAGAATTATCTATTGATAGGATCTATAGATGACCCCATCACAACTGCGCGCCTTCCTGGCCGTTGCCCGCCATCGCGGCTTTTCGGCCGCCGCCCGGGCATTGGGCGTGAGCCAGCCGACCCTGACCACCCAGGTGCAGTCGCTGGAGCGCGAGCACAATGTGGAGCTGTTCTTCCGGCGCGGGCGTCGGGTCGACCTGTCCGAGACCGCGCAGCGCCTCTTGCCGATTGCCCAGAACATCGCCGAGCTGGAGCTCGACGCCCTGAACCTGCTGGTCAACTCCGGGGCGCTGCATGTCGGCCACCTGCGCATCGGTGCGGTCGGGCCTTTTCACGTGATCGAGATGGTGGATGCCTACCGCGCCCGCTATCCCAAGGTGGAGCTGTCCATCAAGCTGGGCAATTCGGCCCAGTCGCTGGCCGACCTGGAAAACTACGTGACCGACGTGGCCGTGCTGGCCAGCTTCAACGACGATGCGCGTTTCCATGCGGTGCCGTATGCCGATCATGCGGTGGTGCTGTTCGTGCATCGCGATCATCCCTTCTACCAGCGCGACTCGGTGGCCCTGGCCGAACTGGACCAGCAGCCCATGCTCATGCGTGAGCAGGGCTCGACCACCCGGCTGGCGCTGGAGAAGGTGATGCAGCAGGCCGGCATCACGCCGCGCGTGGTGATGGAGATCGGCAGCCGCGAGGCATTGCGGGAGGCGGTGGCGCGCGGCCTGGGGCTGGGCACGGTGTCGGAGGCCGAGTTCATCCCCGACGAGCGCTTCCGCATGGTGCGTATCGAGGGCGATCCGGTCAGCACCCATACCTACGTGTATTGCCTGGCCGAGCGCCGCGAGGGTCGCCTGGTGGGCTCCTTCATGAAGATCGCGCAGCGTCTGTGAGCGCGGGGGCCGGCCGAGGACGGGGCTTTGGCTTATCATTACGGTTTGCCCGTTTTCCGGGGAGTGGAGAGCAACCGTGATCAAGCATATCGTGATGTGGAAGTTGAAGGACCATGCAGAAGGCGCCGACAAGGCCACCAACCTGCAAAAGATGAAGCAACTGCTCGATAGCTGCGCCAATGTCGTGCCCGGCATCCTGAAGTTCGAGGCGGTGCTGGCCCAGCCCGGCCTGGAAGCCACCTATGACGTGGTGCTGTACTCCGAATTCGCCTCCCGCGCGGCCCTCGATGCCTACCAGGACCATCCCGACCATGTCGCCATCAAGCCCTTCATCGGCGCCGTGCGCGAAGCACGCCAGTGCATGGACTACGAAGTCTGAGGCGCGCGCGATGAGCCTGGTGTTGACCGAAGTCTTCCCGCAGGGGAATCCCTACCTGCAGGCCCTGGGTGTGGAAGTGCTGGAATACGGCGACGACCGCGCCGTCATGTCGCTGCTGCTCAAGCCCGAGTTCATGAACAGCTGGCAGGTGGCGCAGGGCGGTATCTCCATGACCATGCTCGATGTAGCCATGGGCCTGTCGGCCCGCGCCGGCGTGCCCGACGCCAAGTCCTCGGCCACCGTGGAGATGAGCACCAGCTTCCTGCAGCCGGCCGGCCACGCGGGCGAGACCATCGTGGCACGCGGTCATACCTATCACCGCTCCACCACCATGTGCTTCTGCCAGGCCGAACTCTGGAACGGCCAGCGCCTGGTGGCCAAGGCCATGGGCACCTTCAAGCTGATCCGCCGGCTCGATATCTCCAGGAAGCTCGACCACGAATGAGGCCCTCGCGGCCTGGTTTCACTTTTTCTGCAGGAACACGCACATGAACATCACCATCGGCAACTGGGAGACCCTGCGCGCCCACGCCCAACCGATCCGCTTTGAAGTCTTTGTCGATGAACAGAAGGTGCCGGCCGAGATCGAACTCGACGAGATGGATGCCCTCAGCGTCCACGCCGTGGCCTATGACGAGGCAGGCCAGCCGCTGGCGACCGGCCGCCTGCTGCCCGACGGCCATATCGGCCGCATGGCGGTGCGCCGCGCGGGACGCGGCCAGGGTGTCGGCGGGGCGGTCCTGCAGGCCCTGATCGATGCCGCCCGCCAGCGTGGTGATCGCGAAGTCATCCTCAATGCCCAGACCCATGCCGCTCCCTTCTACGCCAGGTACGGTTTCGCGCGGGAAGGGGAGGAATTCATGGAGGCCGGCATCCCCCACATCACCATGCGCGCCAGCCTGGC
The DNA here is from genome assembly GCA_019233085.1 of Herbaspirillum sp. Classification (GTDB taxonomy): domain Bacteria; phylum Pseudomonadota; class Gammaproteobacteria; order Burkholderiales; family Burkholderiaceae_D; genus Herbaspirillum. Next base: position 883 of record JAFAMT010000099.1, on the reverse strand, counting down.
CTGAAGGTCGGGCTCAGGTCGGGCTCAGGCCGGCTGGGCCGGACCGGCCGGGCGTGATTCTTCCAGGCGGAAGTAGCAGAGCTGGGTGCCCAGTTCGCGCGCGCGCTCGGCCACGGCCAGCGAGGTGGTGGCCAGTTCTTCCGAGGCCGCCGCGTTGCGCTGGGTGGTTTCATTGAGCTGGGCCATGGCCGAGCCGATTTCCTGCACACCTTCTTCCTGCATGCGCGAGGATTGCGTGATCTGGTTGATCTGGCGGGAGGCCTGGCGGATCCCTTGCAGGGTACCTTCGACCAGGCGCTGGCTGGTCTGCTCGGCCGTGTCCACGCTTTGCTGGGCAATCACGCTGATCTCGTGCGCGCTGCCCTGGCTGCGCTCGGCCAGCTTGCGGATTTCCGCCGCCACCACCGAGAAGCCGCGGCCATGCTCGCCGGCGCGGGCCGCCTCGATGGCGGCATTCAGGGCCAGCAGGTTGGTCTGGTAGGCGATGTCATCGATCACGCCGACCTGTCGGGCGATGCCGCGCATGGCCGAGACCGTGCTCTGCACGGCCGCGCCGCTCTTGTCGGCATCGGCCGCGGCGGCCAGGGCGATCTGGTCGGTGCGACGGGCGTGTTCGCCGGTTTCCTGGATGGCGTGGCTCATGCTGGCGATGGCACTGTGGACCTCTTCCACGGCGGCGGCCTGTTCGCTGGAGGCCTGGGCCAGTGCATAGGCGGTGGAGTTGAGCTGACGCGATGAATCCCCCAGCGACTGGGTCGACAGCGTGACGCTGCGCATGATCTCGGTGAGGCGCTCGCGCATGGTGTGCATGGCGTAGAGCAGGCTGCTGCGGTCATTGCGGCGCAGATGCACCGCGATGCCCAGGTTGCCGTCGGCGATCTGG
>JAFAMT010000377.1 GCA_019233085.1 Herbaspirillum sp. | reverse complement strand
CAGGTTGGATTCGGCGGCGTCGACGTTGGCGGCCAGGGTGTCATTGTTGAGGAACAGCTGGCGCGTCTGGCGCACGGCCTGTGCCAGCGCGGCCTCGGACTGGGCCAGGGCCAGGCGGGTATCGGCGGCGTCCAGCGCGACCAGCGGCTGGCCGGCCTTGACGATCTGGGTGTCGTCGGCCTTGACGGCGGTCACGGTGCCGCCGACCTGGGCGGAAATCTGCACGACGTTGCCGCTGACATAGGCGTCGTCGGTTTCTTCGAAGAAACGGGCGTGCAGGAACCAGTACAGGAAACAGGCGGCGGCGATGATGATCAGGACCAGCGTGAGCAGGAACAGCTGGCGGCGGCGCTTGCCATTGCCATTGCCGTTTCCGTTGGTGCCGGGATTGGTTTGGGTGGTGCTGTCACTCATGGATGACTCCGTTCAATTCTTTTGTAGGCGGTCAATCGGTCTGGCCGCATCGGCGGCAGACCGTCCCTGGCGCCGGCGGGCAAGTGGAGAGACCGACGGCAGGGCTGGGTTCAATGTTCAATGCGCAACTTCGGGACATCAGGGCTGCTGGCTGGCAGCACCGCTGCCGCTGGCGGGGCTGTTCATGGCAAGGCCTACCTGCTGGGCGTCGAAACCGCCCCCCAGCGCCTTGTAGAGCGCCACCTGCTGGTCGCGCCGCATGGCTTCCAGTGCCACCAGCGACTGGCGCTGCGCCAGCACCGCGGTCTCGGCCGAGAGCATCGTCAATTGCGATACCAGGCCGATGCGGTAGCGCTCACGTGCCAGGTCGTAGGCGCGCTGCGCGGCTTGCAGGGCTTCGCGGCGGATCGGCAACTGGCGCTCGGTCGAATGGATCGAGGCGATCTGGCGCGCCACGTCGGCATAGGCATCGTTGAGCGCCTTGTTGTAGCTCGCCACGGCCAGGTCGTAGTTGGCGTATTCACCCTTGAGGCCGGCACGCAGGGCGCCGCCGTCGAAGATGGGCAGCGAGATCGCCGGACCGAAGGCGATGCTCTTGCTGGCCGCCGTGAAGGGATTGGCGTTGATCAGGGTATCGAAGCCGATCATGGCCGACAGGTTGATATCCGGGTAGAAGCGCGCCTTGGCCACCTCCACGCCACGGCTGGCGGCTTCCACCTGCCAGCGTGCGGCCACGATGTCGGGGCGGCGGCCCAGCAGGTTCAGCGGCAGGTCGGCCGGCAGGCCCGGCGTGGCCAGGTTCTGCAGGGTGGGCGGGGCCAGTTGCAGGCCGCGATCAGGGCCGCGGCCGGTCAGCGCGCCCAGTTGCTGGCGCAGCAGCACGATCTGGCCTTCGCTTTGCTCCAGCTGGGCGCGGGCGTCGGCACTGCTGCTGCGCGACTGGTTGCGCTCGATCTGGGTATCCAGGCCGGTACGCACGCGCTCGGCGGTGATGCCCTCCAGCGAGCTGCGCTGTTGCACCGTGCGCGCCAGGATGTCATGCAGCGCATATTGCGCTGCCAGCTGGCTGTAGGCGGCCACGATGGAGGTGGTCAGGGCCAGGCGCGCTTCCTGCTCGCTGGCTTCGGCGGCTTTTTCGCTGGAAATGGCCTGCGCCAGGGCGGCCTGGTTCTTGTGCCACAGGTCCAGCTCGTAGCCGACGTTCAGGCCGGCTTTCTTTTCATTGAACCAGTTGCCGCCATAGGGCTCGGGATAGATGGTGGTGCTGGAGAACTGGTTGCGGATGAACGAGGCATCCGCCGTCACGTTGGGCAGCAGCGGCGCCCCGCGCGACTCGGCCAGTGCGCCGGCGGCGGCGATGCGCGCGCGGGCCTGCTGCAGGTTGGGACTGCTGGCCAGGGCTTCGTCGATGAGGGCGGTCAACTGGGCGTCGCCGAACTGGCGCACCCAGTCGCTACCCGGCCAACCGCCGTTGGCGCTGCCGCCGGCGGGGTCGGAGAGACTGCGTTGCGTAGCGAAGTCGGAAGCCTGGGCCGGGTGCTTGTCGCTGCCGATGCCGCTGAAGCTGGCACAGCCCGACATGCCGAGCACGCCGACCAGTGCTGCAACGACCGCGATCGCCCGCGGCCTGGCGGCGGGCGAGGTGAAGCGTTTCATAGGTTTCTCCACGATGAGAGGTTTGGCGATACGAGTTCTTGTGCGAGTTCGTGCCGCATTTCCTGACCTGCCGTGCGCGCCTGGCGGTATGGGCCCGAGAGGCCGATGGCATGGGTTTGCGAGTGGGCTGCGGAGGGGCGGCGAGTAAAAACTCATTTTTCGTATTATACTTCGAGATACGAACAATCACTCATGTTGGGAATTTGCGGCGGGGGCACGTGAATTCCTTCTCCAGGCTCACAATGAAACTGCAACCCAGAAAAGAACCTCGCCAGGCACGTTCGCGGGCGATGGTCGACACCATTCTTGACGCCATGTCGCGCGTGCTTGTCGAGCGCGGCTATGCCAAGACCAATACCAATCTCGTGGCCGAATCGGCCGGCATCAGCGTCGGTTCGCTCTACCAGTATTTCCCCAACAAGGATGCCCTGATCTTCGCCCTGCGCGAACGTCACGTCACCCGCATGCTCGGCCTGTTCGAGGACGTGGCCGCGCATATCGACGCGGCAGGTTCCCTGCACAGCGACTTCGAGGCCCTCATCGGCGCTCTGGTGGCGGCGCACCTGCTGGAGCCGGAGCTGAACCGCATCCTCGAAGAGGAATTCCCGGCCTACAACCTGCCGGTCTCTACCGAGATCCGCCAGCGCTTCTTCGATGCCATCCGCCGCGTGCTGGAAAAGCATCGTGCCAGCCTGACCACGCCTGACCTGGATGTGGCCACCTTCGTGGTGCAACGCATGCTCAAGGCGCTGATCAATGCGGTGGTGCTGACCGGCCCGGGCGGTTTGTCGCCGGGCAGCGTGCGGCCGGAGATCCTGCCGGCGGTGATCGGTTACCTGACTGCTCCGCGCAAGGATTCGCAGGCATAATTGCTGTCATGCCGGTGTGTGCGCATGGTCATGTCGGGGGGCTTCGCGGGGAAGCCACGGCGTGCCATGAGGAAATTCAGAAACTTCCCTATAGCAAACACCTGCGGCTCCCGTATAGTGAAGGGTAATGCTTGCCGGGATCGCCTCGGCATCCTCCGCGACACTACTAAACGACATCAAGATGCGGCAAAAAAACATGATCAGGGCCAGGGGTGCAGGGGCGCTGCTGCCATTGCTGGCGTCTCTGCTGGCAACGACCTTGCCGGCCATGCAGGCACAAGCGGCACTTGCGGTGCAGGTGCTGGATGCGGCGGGGCAACCGGTACCCAATGCGGTGGTCTACGCCGAGCCGGCCACGCCCTTGCCGGCGCCGACCAAGCTGCGCCAGGTCGAGATCGAGCAGAAGAACAAGACCTTCTTCCCGCTGGTGACGGTGGTGCAGACCGGCACACCCATCCTTTTTCCCAATCACGATACGGTCAGACATCACGTCTATTCGTTCTCGCCGGCCAAGACCTTCGAGTTGAAGCTTTATTCCGGCGTGCCGGGTAGCCCCGTGCTTTTCGACAAGGCCGGTACCGTGGTGCTGGGCTGTAATATCCATGACGAGATGGTGGCCTATGTGCAGGTCGTCAATACGCCGTATTTCGGCGTGACCGACCGCAGCGGCACCGCGCATCTGGACGGGATGGGCAACGGCAAGTACACGCTCAAGGCCTGGTATTTCCGCATGGGGCCCAACGAGGCCGCCGTGGAGCAGCCCCTGCAGTTGCAAGGGGAGGCCAGGGCGGCCATCAAACTCAACGTCAAGGCGGTGCCTCTCTGAGGCGCTCCACTGCATAGCAAGCGGGGGACCAGGGTGCGTTTATACCGGCTGGAAAGCAAGATCGTCGCGCTGTTCATCATCCTCATCGTGGTGGTGCAACTGGCCGGCTTCGTCGCTATCCGAACTGCCATCGACCGCAATGCCCGCAGCGCCATCAGCGAGGAACTGGTGCTGGGCCAGCGCGTCTTCGTGCGCCTGCTGGAGCAGAATGCCCAGAAGCTGACCCAGGGCGCGCGCCTGCTGGCGTCGGACTTCGGTTTTCGCCAGGCCATCGGCACCGATGACCGGGCCACCATCGCCTCGGTGCTGGCCAATCACGGCGCCCGCATCGGCGCGACCAAGGCCATGCTGATCGGCGTGGACGGCCGCATCCGCGCCACCACCGTGGAATATCCCGACACCGACCTGCAACGCAGCAGCCTGGAACTGGTGCGCAAGGCCGGTGACGGCAATGGTGCTTCCGAGAACGTGGTGGTGGGCGACAGCCTGTACCAGATCGTGGCCGTACCGATCAAGGCGCCGGTGACCATTGCCTGGGTGGTGATGGGCTTTCCGGTCGATCATCAACTGGTGAGCGACATGCGCGAACTGTCGTCGCTGCAGGTCTCCATCCTGGTCAGCCAGCGCGGTGCCAGCGGGTGGACGGCCAATGTGTCCACGCTGGCGCCCCATGAGGCGTCGATGCTGGTCAACGAGGTCGCCAATCCGGTCGTGCGCGCCGCCGCCCTGGCCGACCTGCAGATCGATGGCAACCAGTATCGTGCGCGTCTGCTGCCGCTGGCGCGTGCCAGCAACGGCCAGGAGGCGGTGGCCGTGCTGCAGCGCTCGGTGAGCGAGGCGGTGGCTCCCTACCAGCGCCTGCAGTTGATCCTCTTGAGCATTACCGTGCTGGGGGTGCTGGTTGGCGCCGGGGCCAGCGCGGTGATGGCGCGTCGCATCACCAGTCCCCTGCGGGAACTGGCCAGCGTGGCCAAGCGCCTGGGGGCCGGCGACTACAGCGAAGGCCTGTTCATTCGTCGCCATGACGAGATCGGGCGTCTGGGCAGTGCCTTCGAAACCATGCGCGGCGAGATTGCCCAGCGCGAAATCAAGATTACCCGACTGGCCTACCAGGACCAGCTCACCGGCCTGCCCAACCGGGTGCAGTTTTCCGACCTGCTGCGCGAGGCGATCGAGCAAGCCTCGGGCCGACCCGGGGGCAGCTGTCACATCCTGATGATGGACCTGGACCGCTTCCAGCAGGTCAACGATGTGCTGGGCCACAGCTTCGGCGACGACCTGCTGCGCCAGGTGGCGGCCCGCCTGGCCGACCAGTTGCTGTATCCCGGCGCCAAGGTGGCGCGTCTGGGCGGTGACGAGTTTGCCATCCTGTTGCCCGATGTCGATCTCGATGGGGCGCTGAACCAGGCCGTGCACATCCTGCGCGTGCTGGAGCAGCCCCTGTCGCTGCAGGAGCAGACCGTGGACCTGGGGGCAGGCATCGGCATTTCCGGCTACCCGGCCCATGGCAGCAGCAGCGATACGCTGCTCAGCCGTGCCGAGGTGGCGATGTACATTGCCAAGCGCAAGGGCAGTGGCGTGGTGGTCTACGATCCGGCCATCGACCAGAGTAGCCAGGAGAGCCTGTCCTTGCTCTCGGAGTTGCGCCGTGCGCTGGAGCGCGACGAATTCATGCTCTACCTGCAGCCCAAGCTGGACCTGGGCTCGGGCGAGGTCATCGGCGGCGAGGCGCTGGTGCGCTGGCTGCATCCCGAGAAGGGCTTCATCGGTCCCGACAATTTCATCCCCTTCGCCGAGACCACCGGGTTCGTCCGCATGCTGACCACCTGGATGCTGGACAAGGTGGCGCACCTGTCGGCCGAGCTGCAGGCCCAGGGGAAGGAGTTGAAGTTCTCGGTGAACCTCTCCACCCGTGACCTGCTGGACCTGGAATTGCCGGCCACCTTCGACGCCATCCTGCGGCGCCACCGGCTCCTGCCGTCGGCACTGTGCCTGGAGATCACCGAGAGCGCCATCATGGATGACCCGGCGCGGGCGCAAAATACGCTGGAACGGCTGTCGGCCATGGGTTTTGCATTGAGCATCGATGACTTCGGCACCGGTTATTCCTCGCTGGCCTACCTGAAAAGCCTGCCGGTGGACGAGTTGAAGATCGATAAATCCTTCGTCATGAAGATGGCGCAGGACCAGGACGACGCCAAGATCGTGCGCTCCACCATCGACCTGGGCCACAACCTGGGCTTGCGGGTGGTGGCCGAGGGCGTGGAGAGCGAGGCGGTCTGGAACCTGCTGCGCCAGATGGGCTGTGACCAGGGGCAGGGCTACTTCATGGGCAAGCCCATGCCGGTAGACCGTTTCCTGGAATGGTTGCATCAATGGCGGGCGCCGGCCGCGCAGGACCAGTCGGAGAACGTGGCGGTCTGAGACCGCCGGCAAGGGGAGCAGGAGACAATGGGGGAGGCAAGCGTGAACAAGGTTCTCGTGGGCTGTGGATGGACGCTGCTGGCATTGCCAGCACTGGTGCAGGCGCAGGTGCAGATGAGCCCGGCGCAACGCGATGCCTGGACGGCAGCGCAGGAGAAGAAGGCCGAGCAGGCCATGCGCACGGCCGATACCGCCGCCGCAGATGCTGTGGGTGCTGCCGATGCGCCGGCGGCAAGCGCAAGCGGGCGCTGGATGCCCGACCTGGGCAAGCTGCTCGCCACCGGCGGCGTGATCCAGGTGGAGGGCGCCGGTGGTGGTGGCCTCACCCCCTGGGCACTCATTACCGGCTATGGCACGCGTGACAGCTATGGCGCCAATGCCCATTACACCTACCTGAAGACCCAGGACTACACCCTCAGATCCTACGGCGTGGCCGTGGGCATCCTGGACCGGGTCGAACTGTCGGCGGCCAAGCAGGAGTTCTATGGCAGCCTGGCCCCGCTGAACAATCTCAAGATCACCCAGGACATCTTCGGTCTCAAGATCAAGCTGGCCGGCGACGCCGTCTACGACCAGGATCGCTGGCTGCCGCAGATTGCCGCCGGCGCAATGTTCAAGCGCAACAACGGCATCGGCGGGCTGGGTGCGGTCACCAGCGTGAAGCAACTGGGCGCGGCCAGCGACACCGGTATCGACTACTACCTGTCAGCCACCAAGATCCTGCTCGACCAGAGCCTCCTGCTCAACGCTACGGTGCGCCTGACCAAGGCCAACCAGATGGGTCTGCTGGGCTTTGGCGGCGACAAGGGCGACCGCTACCAGGCCATGGGCGAATTCTCGGCAGCCTACCTGATCAACCGCAAGCTGGCCCTGGGCGCCGAGTACCGGATGAAGCCCAATAACCTCGCCGCCGACAACGAGAAGGATTACTACGATGCCTTCCTGGCCTGGTTCCCCAGCAAGAACCTCTCCGTGACGCTGGCCTACGTGGTGCTGGGCGATATCACCGTCTACAACCCTACACGGCAGCGCGGCACCTACCTGTCGCTGCAGGCCGGATTCTGAGGAGTACACGATGAACATGCGCAAGATCCCGCAGGTGCTGGCCGGGCTGTCCGTGCTCTGTGCGCTGGGCGCAACCTTGCCAGTGCCAGTGCCGGTGCAGGCGCAGGCGCAGGCCGACGCCTCGCTGTTCCATGACCTGGGCGGACTGCCGGTGATCCGGCAGACGGTGCAGGATTTCCTGGCCACCATGCTGGCCGATCCCCGCATCAGGCATACTTTCGACGGCGCCAATCTCAAGCGCCTGGAAGACAAGCTGGTCGAGCAGTTCTGCATGTTGAGCGGTGGCGGCTGCGTCTACACGGGCGATCCGATGAAGGAAGTGCACCAGGGCCTCAAGCTCAGCAATGCCGATTTCAATGCCCTGGTGGAAGACCTGCAGCTGGCCATGGACAAGAACGGCATCTCCGCGCGCACGCAAAACCGTCTGCTGGCCCTGCTGGCGCCGATGCAGCGCGATACCGTGACGCGCTAGGAAATTTTAACGGTGCCGGAATAAACGGGCGCCGGCATCCGTATACCTCGGCATGGGTAAGGCACATCGCGCAACCCATCCTGAAAGGAAATGACATGAGACTGCTCGCAACCTCCCTGCTGGCGCTGGCTTGCGCCGCCACCTCCATGACCGCCGCAGCCCAAGGCGCGGGTGTCAAGAGCGTCGATGGCGTCCTGGTCGATGCCCAGGGCATGACCGTCTACACCTTTGACAAGGACGTTCCCAACAGCGGCAAGAGCGTCTGCAACGGCCCCTGTGCCAAGCTGTGGCCGCCGGTCGCCCCGATGGGAACGCCCGCCGCGCCGTACTCGACCGTGACGCGCGACGATGGCAGCGCCCAGCTGGCCTACCAGGGCAAGCCCTTGTATCGCTACGAGAAAGATGCCAAGGCGGGGGACCGCGACGGCGACAACTTCAAGGACATCTGGCACGTCGTCAAGCCCTGAAACCACTGACCAAGCCCCCCGACCATGTTTCGACGCAAGCCCGGCCACGACCAGGCCCGCCTGGCCGACGAGCAAGCCATGCTGGCTTGCCTGCCGCGGCTGCGCCGTTACGCCCGCGCCCTGACCGGCGAGCGCGAGAGCGCCGACGACCTGGTGCAGGACACCCTTGAGCGGGCCTGGCAAAAGCTGGACAGCTGGCAACGCGGCAGTGACATGCGGCCCTGGCTGTTTGCCATCATGCACAACCTGCATGCCGATGCGCATCGCAAGCCGGGTCTGGCCACCGTAGAGCTGGAGTTGGCCGGTGACGCCATGGTCGCCGCCGACCTGGCGCGCGATCATGGCCTGGCGCTGGACCTGGAAGCGGCGCTGCGGCTGTTGCCGGCCGACCAGCGTGAAGTGCTGCTGCTGGTGGGGCTGGAAGAGCTGCGCTATGAGGAAGTGGCGGCCACGCTGGGGATCCCGGTGGGAACCGTGATGTCGCGCCTCTCGCGTGGCCGCGAACGTCTGCGGCGCCTCATGGAAGGGCCCGATGGTCGCGGCGAGCTGGCACCTGGCGCTAGCCTGAAGGTGGTGAAATGAAGACGCCTGCATTTGATCAAGACGAACTGCACGCCTACGCCGACGGCCAGTTGCCGGCGGCGCGAGCTGGCGAGATTGCGTCCTGGCTGGAGCAGGAGGGTGCCCAGGGTGAGTTCTCGCGACAGGTACGTGCCTGGCGGGCACAGAACCGCGCCCTGCATGCGCACTTTGCTCCGGTGCTTGAAGAACCCCTGCCGCCGCGCCTGGCCGCGGCGGTGCTGGCTGGCGATACCGGCCAGGACCATCCGTCCCGCCGTCATGCGGCCACGGGCGCAGAAGCCGCCAATGCATCCTCCTGGCGACGCGTTGCCGCCATGCTGGTATTGACCGTGGTCGCGGGCGCCGGCGGCTGGCTGGCGCACGACCTCTTCGATGGCCGCGCCAATGGCAGCGGCATGCTGGTGCTGGCGCGCCAGGCTGCGGTAGCCCACGTGGTCTACAGCAGCGACCCGCGGCGTCCGGTGGAAGTCGGGGCTGACCAGGAGCAGGCCCTGGTGACCTGGCTATCGCGCCGCATCGGTGCCAATGTGCGCGCCCCCAAGCTTGCGCCATTGGGCTATGACCTGATCGGTGGCCGCCTGCTGCCGGGCCAGAACGGGCCGGTGGCGCAATTCATGTACCAGGATGCGGCCGGACAGCGGCTGACACTGTATGTCTCGCGCGACCAGGTAAAGAATCGCGATACCGGCTTCCGCTTTGCCCAGGAGGGCAGGGTCAACGTGTTCTACTGGATCGATGGCCAGTTCGGCTACGCACTCTCGGCCAACATGGGCCGCCCCGAACTGGCACGTATTGCCGGATCGGTCTATGAGCAACTGGCCCCGTCGCCGTCACCGTCGGCACCGTCTTCTTCGTCGCCGGCCGCTTCCCCGCGCTGAGGCACTGGCTGCCTCTCCACCTCTGTCTCGTCACCGCTATCACTGCTGCGCCACAGTCCCGTGCCGGCGGCGTTTACAAGTGCAAAACCGGGTAAGGAAGCGCCAATCACCGTTAAGAGTGGGTGTACTGTTGCCGCTAACATATTTGCCCATGACGTAAAGCCTGTGCACACATGGTAGGGGGAAACTGAAACATGTGTAGACAGGAGGACGTCGTGGCCCAGTTGCAGTTCAAACAAGGAGTTTCATATGGAGCTAGCAACTCTCGCCACTGGAGCGGCAACGGCCTGGTTGGCTGACAAGGCGGCGCAGTCCGTCGGCATCGACCTGGGCAAGGTCGCCAAGACGGCGGTGGATGATGTGGTAGGGGTCGCCGCTGCGGTGGCACGCCTGCCGGCCAATGTGAATATCGGCCGCATCATCAATACCATCGTCTGAAGGCAGTGGCATAGGGCGCGCGGGA
>JAFAMT010000390.1 GCA_019233085.1 Herbaspirillum sp. | reverse complement strand
CGTGGTGCGCGCCAAGCCGCCGCTGCCGGCCATCGAGGGCCTGTTCGGCAAACCGACGGTGATCAACAACCTGATCTCGCTGGCCTCGGTGCCGGTGATCCTGGCGCGTGGCGCGGAGTTCTACAAGAACTTCGGCGTCGGCCGTTCGCACGGCACCTTGCCATTCCAGCTGGCCGGCAACATCCGCCAGGGCGGGCTGGTGGAGAAGGCTTTCGGTCTGACGCTGCGCCAGTTGCTGGAAGACTTCGGTGGCGGCAGCGCCAGCGGTCGTGCTATCCGTGCGGTGCAGATGGGTGGCCCGCTGGGCGCCTACCTGCCGCAGTCGCAATTCGATACCCCGCTCGACTATGAAGCCTTCGCCGCCATCGGTGCCCTGATCGGCCACGGTGGCCTGGTGGCCTTCGACGATACGGTGGACATGGCCCGCCAGGCGCGCTACGCCATGCAGTTCTGCGCGGTGGAATCCTGCGGCAAGTGCACCCCTTGCCGCATCGGCTCCACCCGGGGCGTGGAGGTGATCGACAAGATCATCGCCAATGATGAGCGGCCACAACAGATCCATCTGTTGAAGAGCCTGTGCGACACCATGGTCAATGGCTCGCTGTGCGCCATGGGCGGCATGACGCCGTTCCCGGTGCTGTCGGCGCTGAACCATTTCCCGGAAGACTTTGGCGCCCCCAGCGAACAGGCCGCCTGATCCCATCACCGAATGCAGAGGAGTTGCAACATGAACCAGCTCAATGAAACGGATTACGGCACGCCGGCGCGTGTCTCGGAAAACATGGTCACGCTGGAGATCGACGGCGTGGCCGTGACGGTCCCGGCCGGCACCTCGGTGATGCGCGCTTCGGTGGAGGCCGGCATCAACGTGCCCAAGCTGTGCGCCACCGACAGCCTGGAACCCTTTGGTTCCTGCCGCCTGTGCCTGGTGGAAATCGAAAAGGATGGCCGCAAGATGAAGGGTTATCCGGCCTCCTGCACCACGCCCTGCGAACGGGGCATGAAGGTGCAGACCCAGACCCCCAAGCTGGCCGAGATCCGCCGTGGCGTGATGGAGCTCTATATCTCCGATCACCCGCTGGATTGCCTGACCTGTCCCACCAACGGCAACTGCGAACTGCAGGACATGGCCGGCGTGGTCGGCCTGCGCGAAGTGCGCTACGGCTACGAGGGCGAGAACCACCTCAAGCTGAAGAAGGATGAATCCAATCCCTATTTCACCTATGACGCTTCCAAGTGCATCGTCTGCAACCGCTGCGTGCGCGCCTGCGAGGAAACGCAAGGCACCTTTGCCCTCACCATCAATGGTCGCGGCTTCGAATCGCGCGTCTCAGCCGGGCAGATGGAAAGCTTCATGGAATCCGAATGCGTCTCCTGCGGCGCCTGCGTAGAAGCCTGCCCGACCGCGACCCTGACCGAGAAGACCGTCATCATGCTGGGCCAGGCCGAGCACAGTGCCGTCACCACCTGCGCCTACTGCGGCGTGGGTTGCTCCTTCAAGGCCGAGATGAAGGGCAATGAAGTGGTGCGCATGGTGCCATACAAGGATGGCAAGGCCAACCAGGGCCACTCCTGCGTCAAGGGCCGCTTCGCCTGGGGCTATGCGACCCACAAGGACCGCATCCTCAACCCCATGATCCGCAAGAGCATCAACGATCCCTGGCGCGAAGTCTCGTGGGAAGAGGCGCTGTCCTATGCGGCCAGCGAATTCCGCCGTATCCAGGCCAAGCATGGCAAGGATTCCATCGGCGGCATCACCTCCTCACGCTGCACCAACGAAGAAACCTACCTGGTCCAGAAGCTGGTGCGCGCCGCCTTCGGCAACAACAACGTCGATACCTGCGCCCGCGTGTGCCACTCGCCCACCGGCTATGGCTTGAAGCAGACCCTGGGAGAATCGGCCGGCACCCAGACCTTCGAATCGGTGATGAAGTCCGATGTCATCCTCATCATGGGCGCCAACCCGGCCTCCGGCCACCCGGTGTTCGCCTCGCAGATCAAGCGTCGCCTGCGCCAGGGCGCCAAGCTGATCGTGATCGACCCGCGCACCACCGAGATGGTCAAGTCGCCGCACGTGCAGGCCGACTATCACCTGAAGTTGCGCCCCGGCACCAATACCGCCGTCATCACCGCGCTGGCCCACGTGATCCTGTCCGAAGGCTTGCAGGACGAGGCCTACATCCAGGAACGCTGCGACCTGCAGTCGTACCGGGACTGGAAGGAGTTCGTGCTGCGTGAAGATAATTCTCCCGAAGCCATGGCCGCTATCACCGGCGTGCCGGCCGAGACCCTGCGCGGCGCGGCCCGGCTGTACGCCACCGGTGGCAATGCGGCGATCTACTACGGCCTGGGCGTGACCGAGCATGCACAGGGTTCGACCACGGTGATCGGTATCGCCAACCTGGCCATGTGCACCGGCAACGTCGGCCGCGAAGGCGTGGGCGTGAACCCGTTGCGCGGCCAGAACAACGTCCAGGGCTCCTGTGACATGGGTTCCTTCCCCCACGAGCTGCCGGGCTATCGGCATATCTCGGACTCCACCGTGCGCGGCCAGTTCGAACAGGCCTGGGGCGTGACGCTGAACCCGGAACCGGGCCTGCGCATTCCCAACATGTTCGATGCGGCGCTGGATGGCAGCTTCAAGGGCCTGTATTGCGAGGGCGAGGACATCGTCCAGTCCGACCCCAACACCCAGCACGTGGCGGCGGCCTTGCAGGCGATGGAATGCATCGTGGTGCAGGACCTGTTCCTCAACGAAACGGCCAAGTACGCGCATGTGTTCCTGCCTGGTTCCTCCTTCCTGGAAAAGGATGGCACCTTCACCAACGCAGAGCGCCGCATCTCGCGCGTGCGCAAGGTGATGCCGCCCAAGGCCGGCAAGTCGGACTGGGAAGTCACGGTGGCCCTGGCCGAAGCGCTGGGTTACCCGATGCCGTACAATCACCCCTCGGAAATCATGGACGAGATCGCCGCCCTGACCCCCAGCTTCCACGGCGTGAGCTACGACAAGCTGGACAAGCTGGGCAGCATCCAGTGGCCCTGCAACGAAGCCGCACCGGAAGGCACGCCCATCATGCACGTGGGCGGTTTCATCCGTGGCAAGGGCAAGTTCATCAACACGCAATACTTCGCCACCGACGAGAAGGTGACCCAGCGTTATCCGCTGATCCTGACCACCGGTCGCATCCTGTCGCAGTACAACGTGGGCGCGCAGACGCGCCGCACCGAGAACTCGCAATGGCATAGCGAAGACCGGCTGGAAATCCACCCGCATGATGCCGAGGATCGCGGCATCCGCGAGGGCGACTGGGTCGGCGTGGAGTCGCGTGCCGGCCAGACGGTGTTGCGTGCCACGGTGACGGAGAACGTGCAGCCGGGCGTGGTCTACACCACCTTCCACTTCCCGGAATCCGGCGCCAACGTGATCACCACCGACAACTCCGACTGGGCCACCAACTGCCCCGAGTACAAGGTGACGGCGGTGCAGGTCTTGCCGGTATCGCAGCCTTCGGAGTGGCAGCAGCACTACCAGCGCTTCAACCGCGAGCAGCTGGATTTGCTCAAGGGCGAGACGGCCGCCGAGCCGCTGGTGACGAAGTAGGCGGCGTGCTCGCCCTGCCGAGATTTCCGCAGACGACGAGCCCGAACAACCTGACGCAGGACAGCATGAAACCACATAGCCAGACCCCGACCATCGACGAGACCAGCGGCGAATATGCCACCTTCGCCCGCGTCCAGGTGGACCGCTGGCGCGATGGCCAGCGCGAGACTGCACAGGACGTCGTGGCCGAGGAAGTGCCGATCGCGCTGGAATACAACGGCATCTCGCACGCGGTGATGATGGCCACCCCGGCCGATCTTGAGGACTTTGCCCTGGGTTTTTCCTTGACCGAGGGCATCGTGGCTACGCCCGGCGAGCTGTACGAATGCGAGATCGTGCCGGGCTG
>JAFAMT010000379.1 GCA_019233085.1 Herbaspirillum sp. | reverse complement strand
TCGGTGACGGTGGGCTGGTCCAGCGTCCAGAGCGGGTAGGAGGTGGTCTCCAGATCATGCTCGGACTTGAGCGCGCCGCTCTTGTGGCTGCGCGGCACCAGCATCAGCGGGCCATTGATGGGCATGACCTCGTCCAGGAACACGGCGATGTTCATCGCTCGCGGCTCGGGCATGCCGTCGTCGGCATGCCAGGTCGGGAAATCCTGGTGCCACTGCCAGACCTCACCGGTGAAGGCGGCCTTGGCGTTGATCTTGAACTGGTGCACGTAGACGTCCTCGCCAAAGAGCTGCTGCAGCGGCTCCACCAGGCGCGGATGGCTGGCCAGGGTCCGGCAGGCGTCATTGTAGGTGTGGGCGGCGAAGGCGGTGCGCGGCGCGCCGTTCTTCTCGCGCCAGATCTCGGGGCGTTGCTGGGCCAGTACCTCGGCGGCTTCCTGCTTGAGCAGCGCGATCTCGTCGGCGTTGAAGCATTCGGGCAGGAACAGGTAACCGGTGTCGTCGAAGTCCTTCAGTTGCTGGGGGCTGAGTTGCATGCTTGTCTCCTCTGTGGTGGCTGCCGGTGGGGTGGGCGCTTTCGCTATTATTGTGTTCTGTATACAGAATGCTTTCTGACACAGGATTTGTCAAATGCCTCTTTCCATGGGGGCTTCTGCGTGAGCGGGCCACAGGCCCTACAATCGACGGTTTGCGCCTTCCGGCGTCCGATGACTTATCCACAAGGAGTTTGCATGAGCAGCAAAGTAGCCCTGATCACCGCCGCCGGCAGCGGCATGGGCGCCGCCGCGGCGCGTCGCCTGGCCGCCGACGGCTTCAAGGTCGGCATCCTATCCTCTTCCGGCAAGGGCGAGGCCCTGGCCGCCGAACTGGGCGGGGTCGGCGTGACCGGTTCCAACCAGTCGGTGGAAGACCTGCGGAAGCTGGTCGACCTGGCCGTGGCGCAGTGGGGGCGCGTCGATGTGCTGGTCAACAGCGCCGGCCACGGCCCGCGTGCGCCCATCCTGGAGATCAGCGACGAGGACTGGCATCGCGGCATGGATACCTACCTGCTCAACGTGATCCGTCCCACGCGCCTGGTCACGCCGCTGATGCAGCAGGCCGGTGGCGGCGTCATCATCAACATTTCCTCGGCCTGGGCCTTCGAGCCGTCGGACATGTTCCCGACCTCGGCGGTGTTCCGCGCCGGCCTGGCGGCCTTCACCAAGCTGTTTGCCGACAAGTACGCGGCCGACAACATCCGCATCAACAATGTCCTGCCGGGCTGGATCGACAGCCTGCCGCAGCGCGAGGAACGCCGCGCCGGCGTACCCATGCAGCGCTACGGTACCAGCGCCGAGGTGGCGGCCACGGTGGCCTTCCTGGCCTCGGAAGGGGCCGGCTACATCACCGGCCAGAACATCAAGGTTGATGGCGGCCTGATGCGTTCGATCTGATTGAATGAAGGTGGGCACTCGGCCGCGGGGAGGGCGGCCATCGACCATCTGCTGACGCTGCATCCGGTCGCACCGCAAGTGCGTGCCATCGCCGCCGAACAGATGGAATTGCCGCAACGGCTGGCACGCCAGGCGCCGGCGAGGCCGGATACAAAGAAGGGCGGATACAACAAGAACTGGCCCAACGGGAGCTGACCCAACGAGAGCTGACGTAACAAGGGCGGCCCCATAGGACCGCCCCTGGCCGGAGAATGATCAGGCGCGCTTAGCGGCCGATCTGGTGACCGATCACGCCACCCACGGCGGCGCCACCGGCGGTGCCGATGCCGCTGCCACCGGTGAGGATGGCGCCGCCGACGGCACCGATGGTGGCGCCGATGGCGGTGTTCTTGTCACGCTGGTTCATGGTGCTGCAGCCGCTCATGGCAGTCAGTGCGAGGGCGGTTGCGGAAATGGCGGCGATCTTGTGCAGAGTTTTCATGATTGTTGTCCTGATCGTAAGGGTTGGTTCCTGGGAGTGAGAGTCCGGCCCCGCGATCTTCGCTGTCAACACCGATGATCCGGAGCTGGTACGGTCATAGACCGGTAGAATCTCAAAAAAATTCGAGATGTAACGCCCTTAACAAGATCTCTTACACTTGTTACATACTCGACCATTCCTCACCAAGATCCCTCGGAGACTTCATGCCCCTGACATCCTGCCTGCGCCGTGCAGCCCGCCTTCTGCTTGCCTGTAGCGCCCTGCTGACGCTGCCGGTCACGACCACCGTCCACGCCGCCGATCTGCCCCGGGCGGTGGAAGGCGACTGGGTCGCCCCGCGCTTCCAGTTCCATGACGGCCAGGTGCTGGAGAACCTGCGGCTGCACTACCTCACCCTGGGCGATCGTAGCCATCCTGCGGTGCTGGTCCTGCACGGTACCTACCAGACGGCCACAGCGATGCTGTCGCCGGACTTTGCCGGCCAGCTGTTCGGTCCCGGCCAGCCGCTCGATGCCAGCAAGTACTTCATCATCATTCCCGACGGTATCGGGGTGGGCAAGTCCAGCAAGCCTTCCGACGGCCTGCGCGCGGCCTTCCCGCAATACAACTATGCCGACATGGTGCAGGCCCAATACCGCATGCTCACCGAAGGCCTGGGTGTGCAGCACCTGCGTCTGATCATCGGCAACTCCATGGGGGGGATGCAGACCTGGCTGTGGGGCGGCAGCTATCCCGGGTTCGCCGACGGCCTGGTGCCGATGGCCTCGCAACCGACCGAGATGGCCAGCCGCAACTGGATGATGCGACGCATGCTGGTGGAGTCGATCCGCCAGGATCCGGCCTGGAACAACGGCAACTACACCGTGCAGCCGCCCTCGCTGCGCCTGGCCAACACCATGTTCGTCTTTGCCACCAATGGCGGCACGCTGGCCTACCAGGCCATCGCCGGCACCCACGCCCAGGCCGACAAGCTGGTCGACGAACGCCTGGCCGCGCCGGTGACGGCCGACGCCAACGACTTCATCTACCAATGGGGTTCCTCGGCCGACTACGATGCCGCACCAGGATTGTCGAAGATCCGGGTACCGGTGCTGGCCATCAATTCCGCCGATGACGAGCGCAACCCGCCCGAGACCGGCATCATGCAGGCTGCGCTGCAACAGGTGCCGGGGGCGCAATTGCTGCTCATTCCGGCCAGCGCTGAGACGCGCGGTCATGGCACCACCGGCATGGCCCGCTTCTACGCGCGCGAGCTTGCGCGCTTCATGCAGGCATTGCCGCAGTGACCGGGCCTGACATCATTCGTTCACATAGAGCTCGTAGCCGCTCTTGCCGCTGCTCTTGACGTGGTACATGGCCGTGTCGGCCTGCTGCAGCAACATCGACAGGTCAGTGCCGTGCAAGGGATACAGGCTGATGCCGATGCTGGCGCCCAGCTGGAACTGCTGGCTGCCCACGGCAATCGGTGCGGCCAGGCGCGTCAGCAGCTTCTTGGCGATTTCCGGGGCCTGCTCCTTGTGCTCCAGCTGGGTGGCGATCACGGTGAATTCATCTCCCCCCAGGCGCGCACAGATATCGGTGCTGCGCACGCCCTCCTTGAGGCGCTGGGCCACGCACTTGAGCACTTCATCGCCGACCGCGTGACCGGCCTGGTCATTGACCGGCTTGAAGTTGTCCAGGTCGATGTAGAACACCGCCACGAGATGATGCGGCCGGGTCGCCAACAGCAGGGCCTGGTCAAAGAGATTGTTCATGAAGTGCTTGTTGTAGAGCCCGGTCAGCGGGTCCTTGAAGGCCATCTTCAGGGCCTTGGCCTCGGCATTGATGAGCCGCTTCTGGAACACCGACAGGATCGCCGTGAGCATGGTCACGTATTGCAGCATCACCAGGGCCGTGCCGAGTACGAATCCATTTTCCAGCCAGCTGGGATAGAAGAGTCCGATGCTCGACCCGGTGGCCCAGTGCAACGACAGGATGGCGCTGGCCGTGCCCATGACCCTGCGGATGAGCGGCGAGCAATCGAGGTCTTCCCGCGCGACCATCCAGGCCAGGTAGCCCAACGCGTAGAAGTTGAAGGCGGAATAAAGCGTGCTCTTGACCAGGGGATAGGGCACCGAGCCCGCCGAGACCACCAGCCACAGCTCGGTCGCCGCCGCGGCCAGGTACACCGGCAGGACGCTGCGCCGTACTTCGAAGAAGCGCACGAAGCCGGTGATCAGGAAGGTCTTTTCCAGGATGTTGAAGCTGCCATAGATGGCATTGGCCAACATCGGATCAGCGCCGGCGCTCAGCGCCACCAGGCTCACCCGCGCAACGAGCGCGCAGCACATGGCCAACGCCCACCAGCCAGCACCGGGATTGGTGCGCGGAATCCTGGTCGCCAGCAGGAAAAGTACGATGAAAACGCAATAAACGCCTGCCCCGAAGGCGTGCACGATATCGAATTGCATTGTCCCCCCTCGTTACGCCACGGATGGCATGTAGAACAAGGTTGTATCCCCTTTTTCCATCATAACGAAGGGGAATTTGGTCGTATAGCTATTTATATTATGCCAACTAGATAATATTTATTTAACAACATTGATGCAGGGCAAGAATGCCTGTGCCACGACCTCATCCCAGCCTTGCCTCGCTGGGTGGATGGCCGATGATGCGTTTGAAGGCACGGCTGAAGGAGGCTTCCGAGTCATAGCCGAGGCGGTTGGCCACCACCGCCACGCGCAAGCCCTCGCGGGCGATCCAGTGGCGCGCCTGGAACATCTTCACGCGGGCCACGTACTTGGCCGGGGTTTCGCCCACGGTGTTGGAAAACTTCTCGATGAAGCTGGAGCGCGAGGCGCCCATCACCTCGGCCAGTTCGGCCACCGACCATTCCCGCTCGGGGTGCTGGTGGACTGCCGCCAGCACGCGACCCACCTGGGGACAGCGCACCGCGGCGATCCAGCCGCTGGCATCGGTGCAGGCGCATTCCACCCAGCCGCGGATGATGCTGGCCGAGAGCACATCGGCCAGCCGCGCCAGGATGCCACAGGCACCGATGCGGTTGAGCGCCACTTCACGCTCCATGGCGTCCAGCAAGGGAAGCACGGCCGGGTCGCGTTGCGCCAGGTCGCAGGCGCGCATGGCCTCGGGCATCATCATCAAGAGCGGATGCAAGGGGTCCAGGTTGAAACGCATGGTGCCCGAGAACAGCACATGCGAAGGCGGTGTCGCGCCGCTGGGGGCGCTGTCATCGACCAGGTAGAGATTCTCGGCCACGGCCTTGCGGGCCAGCCGGCTGATCTCCACGGCCGGCAGTTCCGGGGCGCTGGCCAGCACGTGGCGCGAGCCGCGCGGCAGCAGCAGGGCATCGCCGGCATTGAGCTGCATCCAGTCATCCCGCCCCACCTGCATCCAGCAACTGCCCTGGGCGACGAAATGAAAGCTCGCCTCGCGCCGGGCCGGGAAGGCCACCGCCCAGGGCTCATGCAGCACGTAGCGGGCATATTCCACGCCATCCAGGCGCAGGCCCAGCAGGATCTCGGTCAGCGGGTCGATGCCGTCGGGTTTGCGCATGGCAGCCTCCGTGGGGGCGGGTTGGCCCAGATTTGGACGAATAGTCATCTAATTGCGAAGTATAGGCATGGAAAGTCCTGGTATTTAACCATAGACTGCATTTCCCATGTCATCAAGAGGTTTTCCATGTCCGAGCTTAGCTGCATCGACGCGCCAGAGGTCCCCACGGCAACGGCCACGGTCGCCAGCCACCCGCAGCCTGCGGCCACGCTTTCCGAGCCGCACGCCAACTGGGGTGGCATCGCCAGCCTGTCGCTGGGCGTCTTCAGCCTGGTCACGGCGGAGTTCCTGCCGGCCAGCCTGTTGACGGCCATTGCCACCGACCTGGGTGTGTCCGACGGCGCCGCCGGCCAGGCTGTCACGGCCACCGCCATCGTCGGCGCCATTGCCGCACCCACCATTCCACTGTTGACCCGCAATCTTGATCGCAAGCGCGTGATCCTGATGTTGTCGCTGCTCCTGCTGCTCTCCAACATCCTCGCCGTCAGTGCCGGCAGCCTGCCGGTGCTGCTGGTGGCACGGGTGATGCTGGGGGTGGCGCTGGGCGGTTTCTGGTCGATGGCCGCCGCGCTGGCCATGCGCCTGGTGCCGGAGCGCCTGTTTGCACGCGCCATGTCGCTGATCCTCACAGGCGTATCGGTGGCCACCGTCTGCGCCGCGCCGGTGGGCGCCTATATGGGTAACCTGTGGGGCTGGCGCAGTGCCTTCGTGGCCGCCGGCGTGGTCAGCCTGGCAGCCATCGCCATCCAGCTGGTGGCTATTCCCAGGCTGCCGCCCAAGGATCATCCCAGCCTCAAGGTGCTCTCCGAGCTGCTGGGTCGCACCGATGTGCGTGTCGCCCTGCTGGCGGTGCTGCTGGTGGTGTCGGGTCACTTTGCGGGCTTTACCTACATCCGTCCGCTGATGGAGCAGA
>JAFAMT010000181.1 GCA_019233085.1 Herbaspirillum sp. | reverse complement strand
GGGAGGACGGCGTTCTTGTTGGCCGAAGGAATGATGTCGCCGCGTAAGGGGCGGCCACCGTGCACGATGAGATTGGACATGACTGGGAGATCGGTGAAATCGGGGAAACGTGGCGCTCTGGAATATCCGGGGTGTCAGGCTGGTGTCGAAGGCCGGCGCGGGATGCGTCCGGTCGTGAATGGACAGATTATGCGCCGCCCGGTTGCAGCCGGGGAAGCAATTTTATCGATGCCCGAACTTGTCTTATTGCCATCAATGCAGGCCCGGCAAGCCAGATGCCGCATAGATGCTGCATCAAAAGGCAAGTTTCCGTATCATGGCCGGTCACCGATGACTTGCCCCTGATTGCACCCACCAAGGTTTTTGACGATGTTGAGTACGCCGCAGCCCCGAATGACCGACGAATTCCCCCTGTTCCTGCCGGCCCTGGCGAAGGCTGGCACCATCGCCAGGCTGGTCCTGTGCAGTGTCTTCCTGATGTTCCTGACCATGGTCTCGGGCAAGGCCGCCCATGCCCAGGCTGCGGTGGCCAGTACGGGCAAGCCTCGCGTCGCCGCCACCGGCACCAAGGGCCGCAAGCGCCCGCTGCGCAAGAAGGCCACCGTCGCCAGCGCGCCACGTGCTGCCTCCCATGGCCGCCGCCGTGGCCGTGCCGTGGCTGCCGTGGCGGCTACCGGTGTGGCTACCGGTGCAGCTGCGGCCACCGCGAACGTGGCTGCGGCACCGACCGAGCAGGCCGCCGCTTCGGCCAAGCCGGAGCTGCTCGCGCGTTGCGGCTTTACCGAAGCCTCGCGCCGGCACGTGTTTTCGCGTGCGGTCTATGTCCTCGATGAAGAAACCGGCACCCCCCTCTACGAACGCAATGCCGAGACGGTAGCGCCAATCGCCTCGGTCACCAAGCTGATGACGGCCATGGTCTGGCTGGACCAGAAACAGCTGCCCCTGGGCAATCGCCTGGAAGTCACCGAGGATGACCTCGACAACCTCAAGTTCACCACCTCGCGCCTGCGCGTGGGGGCCAGCCTGTCGCGCGCGGACATGCTGCACATCGCCCTGATGTCTTCCGAGAACCGCGCCGCGGCGGCCATGAGCCGCGATTATCCGGGTGGTCGCCCGGCCTTCATCGCCGCCATGAATGCACGTGCCCAGGCACTGGGCATGCCGCATACCCATTTCGAGAACGCCACCGGCCTCTCGCCCGAGAATGTTTCCACCGCCCGCGAGCTGGCCGAGCTGGTCAAGGCGGCCAATCGCTACCAGTTGATCCGCAGCGATTCGCTGGACAAGCAGAAGATGATCAACATCGGTCGCGGCCAGCTGCAGTACATCAACTCCAACCGCCTCATCCGCTATGGCCAGGTCAATGCCAGCGTGCAGAAGACCGGCTTCATCAACGAGTCCGGCCACAACATGGTGCTGCGCCTGCTGGTGCATGACCGCCGCCCGGTGATCGTCACCATGCTCGGCAGCGATACCGCCGAGGGTTCGCGCCTGGATGGCGTGCGCATCGCCAAGTGGCTCAACTGTTCACTGAACTGAGGCGGAGCTCGCGCAACATGATATGCAGCCGGTTGCGCCCGTCGTTCTTGGCGACATACAAGGCCTCGTCGGCGGCCCGGATGACGTCTTCCACCTCCTGATGCAGTCCGCGTTGCAGGTGCGAGATGCCGATACTGACGGTGAGCCTGCCGAACAGGCTGCTCTGGTGCGGGATCTTCATGGTCCGTACGGCGTTGAGGATGCGCTCGGCCACATGCTCGGCACCGGCCAGGTCAGTCTCGTCGAGCAAGACCAGGAATTCCTCCCCGCCATAGCGTCCCGCCTTGTCTGAAAGGCGGGACACCGCGCCGGCGATGCAGCGTGCTACCGCCATGAGCGCATAGTCCCCGGCCTTGTGGCCATAGGTATCGTTGTAGTGTTTGAAGAAATCCACATCGATGAACAGCAGCGAAAAATGCGCGGTCGGGTTGCGCTGGGACTTGCTCCAGGCATCATTGAGCACCTCGTCCAGGGCACGCCGGTTCAGCAGGTTGGTGAGCTTGTCCACGCGGGCTTGTTCTTCCAGCAGTTCGTCGATCTTGCTGCGCCGGTTGAACTCCTGGCGCAGCCGTATGAGCAGGTAGAGGCTGGCCATGGCGAAGGCCGCCATCAGGAACAGCACCGCATAGAGCATCTTGAACCACTCATGGAACACCACACCGTGGGTCTGGCCGACGAAGACCACCCATGGCGTATCCGGCACGCGCACATAGGCATAGAGGCGGTTGAGGCTGTCCTGGCGCGAGCGCGCAAAATAGCTGCCCTGCGCCGGCGCATTTCCGGCTGCGGTCAGCAGGCTCCTGAAGTGGGACATGTCGTCCACCCGCGAACCGATGAAGGATTCGTTGTAGGGCAGGCGCATGTAGGCGACGCCGTCCAGCGAATACAGCGACATGACACCATCCTTTTCCAGTGACAGGCCCTGGAACAGGTCGCGAAAATAATCCAGGTACAGCACCATGAAGACCACTCCGGCGAAGCTGCCATCCGCCTGGGCCAGGCGCTTGGACAGCACCACCGCCTGCATGCGGCGCTCCAGGCGGATGGTCAGCGGCGCCGAGATGCTCAGGCCGGCACTGGCCTGGTCACGGTGGGTGATGAAGAAGGCGTTCTCGCTGTATTGCCCCGGCAGGATCTCGGCCAGGAACGGGGAGCCGACCACCAGCGTGCCATCGGCGCGCACGATGCCCAGGGCGGCGATGTAGCTGGCTTCGATCTTTTCACCGAGTAGGAAGTCCAGCTTCTGCGACTCCGGCATCGTATGTATTTGCGTGTGCCGGTAGCGCCAGGCCAGGTTGTCCAGTGCCAGCGAGAGCAGCTCGACATTGCGCGAGATCGAGCGCTGCGCGATGCGCGCCACATTGAGCGCATTGTCGGCGGCGACCTTTTCCACCTGCGCGTAGCTTTGATAGAGGACGCTGGAGGTGACCAGCACAGACATGAGCGCCAGCGATCCGATGGTCTGCGTGAGGTTGCGTTTGAGGCGTTTGATCTCGTTCTCCTCGTCCAGGTTGGCACTTGCCGGAACGAAGAAATATCGCACTGCCCTTGACGGGTGGCAACGAAAAGGCAACGCCTCAAAAGCTTATGTCATCAGGCCATAGATCGTGGCCGAGGATTCGCCCCACAGGGCTTCCTGGTCGGCTGCCGACAGGCGGGTGGCCGACCATTCGCGCACCACCGCCACCACCCGCGAATAGGAGGCGGCCAGCAGGCAGACCGGCCAGTCCGAGCCGAACATGAGGCGTTGCGGACCGAACAGGTCCAGCGCCGTATCCAGGCACTGCACGATGTGTTCGAAGTCGCGCATGGACAAGCCGCGCAGCCAGTCAGCCTCGGTCAGCAGGCCCGAGATCTTGCAGGCCACATGGGGCATGGCAGTCAGCTCGCGCAACTCCTGGCGCCAGCGGTCGAAGGCGGCGCGGCCCTTGCGGAACTCCTTGAGGGGAGGCTTGGCCAGGTGATTGAGCACCAGCCAGTGCTGGTCATGGCGGGTGCAGAACTCGCGCAGCGCCGGGCGCTGCCGCTCATGCGCCAGCACATCCACCACATAGCCACGTTCCTGCAGCCAGCGCATGCCCTGTCCGAACTGCGCCTGCGACGGTGCTGCCGCGGGTGTGTCGTCGTCCTGTATCTGGTGGCGCAGGCCGAGGAACTTGGTGCGGCCCCAGCGTTCCATCTGCTCGGCCAGGTCGGGCCGGGCGATGTCTTCCCAGCCGATGATGCCGGCGATGCGCTTGTCGCGTCGTGCCATCTCCAGCAGGAAGGCAGTCTCATCCCGGCCGGGACAGGCTTGCACCGTGATCGAGGCATGCAGCCCCTGCGCCTCCAGCAGCGGCTGGAACTGGTAGGGCAGGCGGTCCTGCGCCAGCAGGTCCATGCCGGTGCCGATCCAGGGATAGTCCTCCGAGCGGTAACGCCAGAAATGCTGATGGGCGTCGATGCGCATCGGCTTCCTGGGTTTGGTCGGGGGCGCTATCGGCGGAACGACCGGTAGCCGCGCTTCACGGTGCAGGGTCAGCATGTCAGTGGTTGTGCCGGGGCATGGTCTGTGCCACACCCTGGTACTTCAAGGCCAGTTCCATGCAGGCACCGGTTTCCAGTTGTCCCACCGTGCTGCGGTAGATCTCCTGCCAGGGTGTCTGGCTGGGCGGCACGGGTGGAATGCCCTCGCTCTTGCGACGTGCCAGTTCCTCATCGCTGATGAGCATGTTGCATTCACCGGTGTTGAGGTCGATGCGCACGCGGTCGCCATCGCGCAG
>JAFAMT010000036.1 GCA_019233085.1 Herbaspirillum sp. | reverse complement strand
GGCCACACCCTGCTGATGCAGCGTGGCGTGACCGTGGGCGAACCAAAGCAAAAGAAATACTGGGATGTCCCCTTCAAGCAAGGCAGCGAGCGCCCCGCCGAGGAAGTGGCCGCCGAACTGCTGGAACGCCTGCGCGAGGTGGTCGGCAGCCACCTGGTCACGGATGTGACGCTGGGCGGCTTCCTCTCCGGTGGGGTGGACTCCAGCGCGGTGGTGGCCATGATGGCCAAGCTGACCGGCGAATCGGTCAATACCTGCTCGATCGCCTTCAACGATCCGGCCTATGACGAGTCGAAATACGCCGCCCAGGTGGCCGAGCAATTCCACACCCGCCATCATGTGCGCACCGTGGACAAGGACGACTATGGCCTGATCGACCAACTGGCCAATCTGTATGACGAGCCCTATGCCGACAGCTCGGCCATTCCGACCTACCGCGTCTGCCAGCTGGCCAAGGAGCGCGTCACGGTAGCCCTGTCGGGTGACGGTGGCGACGAGAACTTCGCCGGCTACCGCCGCTACCGCTATGCCATGAACGAGGAAAAGGTTCGTGCCCGCCTGCCCGACGGGCTGCGCAAGCCGCTCTTCGGTTTCCTCGGCCGGCACTACCCCAAGGCCGACTGGGCGCCGCGCGTGCTGCGCGCCAAGACCACCTTCGAGGCGCTGGCGCGCGATACCGTGGAGGGTTACTTCCATGGCGTGTCCATCATGCCGGACCGCGTGCGCAACCGCCTCTTCAGCCCGGCCATGCGCCAGCAGCTGCAGGGCTACCAGGCCATCGAGGTCATGCGCGGCCACGCGGCGCAATCGCCCACCGACGATCCGCTGTCGCTGCTGCAATACCTGGACCTGAAGACCTACCTGCCCGGCGACATCCTCACCAAGGTCGACCGCGCCAGCATGGCCCATGCCCTGGAGGTGCGGGTGCCGCTGCTGGATCACGAGTTCGTGGAATGGGTGTCCTGCCTGCCACCATCGCTGAAGCTGCATGAGGGCGAAGGCAAGTACATCTTCAAGAAGTCGCTGGAAGGCACCCTCAGCGAAGACATCCTCTATCGCAAGAAGATGGGCTTCTCCATCCCCCTGTCCAGCTGGTTCCGTGGCCCGCTGCGCCAGACCGTGCAGGACAGCCTGCTGGGACCGCTGCTGCGCGAGACGGGCCTGTTCGACATGGCCTTCGTGGAAGAGATGGTCGAGCAGCACCAGTCCGGCCGGCGCGACTACGCCGCGCCGCTGTGGGCACTGCTGATGTTCGCCTCCTTCCTGCGCAACGTGCTGCACGCCGGCTCTGGCGCCACCCAACCGACGGCCCGCGCGGCCTGAACTGCTGAACCGACCGAACATCATGCATATCCTGCACATCCTCGACCACTCCATCCCGCTGCATAGCGGCTACACCTTCCGCACCCTGTCCATCCTCAAGCAGCAACGGGCCCTGGGCTGGCAGACCTCGCACATCACCAGCGCCAAGCAAGGCGCCAGCGCGGCGGCCGAAGAGGAT
Organism: Herbaspirillum sp.; assembly: GCA_019233085.1. Classification (GTDB taxonomy): domain Bacteria; phylum Pseudomonadota; class Gammaproteobacteria; order Burkholderiales; family Burkholderiaceae_D; genus Herbaspirillum. Next base: position 4,278 of record JAFAMT010000036.1, on the reverse strand, counting down.
GTCGATGGCTGGCACTTCTATCGCACGCCGCCCTCCTCCGGGCCGCTGGCCAAGCTGCCGGTGCTGAACCAGCTGGCCGTCATCAAGGGCCTTGCGGCCCGCCTGGAAGAAGTGGCCCGCAAGATCCGCCCCGATGTACTACATGCCCACTCGCCGGCCCTGAACGCCATTGCCGCCCTGCGCGTGGGTCGTCGCCTGGGCATCCCGGTGGTCTATGAGGTGCGCGCCTTCTGGGAAGACGCCGCCGTCGACCATGGCACCAGCAGCGAAGGTGGCCTGCGCTACCGCCTCACCCGCGCCATGGAAACCTATGCCTTGAAGCGCGCCGATGCCGTCACCACCATCTGCGAGGGCCTGCGCGCCGATATCGCCGCGCGCGGCGTGCCGCTGGCCAAGATGACGGTGATCCCCAATGCCGTCAACATCGAGGACTTCACCCAGGGCCAGCCCGCCGACCCGGTACTGGCGCGCGAGCTCGGCCTGGAGGGCAAGACCCTGCTGGGCTTCATCGGCTCCTTCTATGCCTACGAGGGCTTGCCGGTGCTGATGAAGGCCCTGCCGGCGCTGCTGGCCGGCAACCCCGACGTGCGCCTGCTGCTGGTAGGCGGCGGACCGCAGGACAAGGAATTGCGCGCCCTGGCCACGCAACTGGGCGTGGCCGACAAGGTGGTCTTTACCGGCCGCGTGCCGCACGACCAGGTGCAGCGCTACTACAACCTGATCGACGTGCTGGTCTACCCGCGCCTGAAGATGCGCCTGACCGATCTGGTCACGCCCTTGAAGCCGCTCGAAGCCATGGCCCAGGGCCGGCTGGTGGTGGCCTCCGACGTCGGCGGTCATCGCGAGCTGATCGTCGATGGCCAGACCGGCGTGCTGTTCACCGCCGGCTCTCCCGAAGCACTGGCGCAGAAGGTGCTGGCCCTGCTGGACGCGCCCCAGCAATGGCCGCAGCTGAAGGCCGCCGGTCGTCACTTCGTCGAAACCGAACGCAACTGGGCCGCCAGCGTGGCGCGCTACCAGCAGATCTATCCGCGCCTGGTTGCCTAGCATGATGAAGCTGCTGACCTTCTCCACGCTGTTCCCCAACCTTGAACGTCCCAGCCACGGGATCTTTGTGGAAACCCGCCTGCGCCATCTGGTTGCCAGTGGCCGGGTGGAGTCACGCGTGGTGGCGCCGGTGCCGTGGTTCCCGTTGCGCCATGCGCGCTTCGGCAGCTATGGACGCTTTGCGCGGGTGCCGCAGACCGAAGTGCGCAGCGGCATCGAGGTGCGCCATCCGCGCTACGCACTGCTGCCCAAGATCGGCATGACGCCCGCGCCCCTGCTCATGGCCATGGCGGTCAAGCCGGTGCTGCGCCGTCTGATCGATGAAGGTTTCGATTTCGACGCCATCGACGCCCACTACTTCTATCCCGACGGCGTGGCTGCCGCCATGCTGGGCAAGGAATTCGGCAAGCCCGTGGTGATTACCGCGCGCGGCTCCGATATCACCCTGCTGCCGCAATACCGCTGGCCGGGCAAGATGATCCGCTGGGCGGCCAGCCAGGCGGCCGGCATCATCGCGGTCTGCAATGCCCTGCGCGATGAACTGATCGTGCTGGGTGCCGATCCGGCCAAGGTGGTGTCGCTGCGCAATGGCGTGGACCTGGAACTGTTCCGCCCGGTGGACCGCGCGGCGGTACGCAAGGAACTGGGCGTGGACGGCTTTACCCTGCTGTCGGTGGGCAACCTGGTGCCGGTGAAGGGCCATGAACTGACCATCGGTGCGCTCAAGGAACTGCCCGAGGCACGCCTGATGATCGCCGGCAGCGGCCCCGAGCGGGAGCGCCTGGAGGCGCTGGCGGTGCAGCTGCAGGTGGCTGACCGGGTCCGCTTCCTGGGACCGCAGCCGCAATCCAGGCTGCGCGAATACTACAACGCCGCCGATGCCATGGTGCTCTCGTCCAGCCGCGAAGGCTGGGCCAACGTACTGCTCGAATCCATGGCCTGCGGCACGCCGGTGGTGGCCAGCAAGGTCTGGGGTACACCCGAAGTGGTGGCCCATGCGGATGCCGGCGTGCTCATGCAGGAGCGCAGCGAACGTGGCGTGGCCGCCGCCGTGCGCGCGCTGCAGGCGGCCTACCCGGCGCGCGAGGCCACGCGGCGCTATGCCGAGGGCTTCAGCTGGGACGCCACCACCCAGGGCCAGCTGCAGCTGTTTGGCCGCATTACCGGCAGGGAGCACTGAGGCCATGCGCGATATCCTGGTCTTCGTCGTCGTCATGGCGACCCTGCCCTACATCTTCAAGCGCCCGGCCGCAGGGGTGATGGTCTATGTCGGGCTGAGCCTGATGAACCCGCACCGCCTGACCTATGGCTTTGCCTACGACTTTCCGTTTGCGGCCATCGTCGCCGGGGTGACGCTGATCAGCCTGTTCCTCTCCACGCAGCCCAAGAGCTTCCCGCGCCAGAACACGACCACGGTGCTGATCCTGTTCATCTGCTGGATCACCTTCACCTGCTTCTTCGGTCTGCAGCCCAGCGTGGTCTGGGCCGAATGGAATACCGTCATCAAGACCATGTTCATGGTGCTGGTGTCCATGCTGGCCCTGAACACGGAACGCGATGTCCGCGAATTCGCCTGGACCATCGGCCTGTCGCTGGGCTTCTGGGGACTCAAGGGCGGCGTCTTCACGCTGCTCTCCGGGGGCGGCGACCACGTCTACGGACCGCCGGACAGCTTCATCGCCGACAACAACGACCTGGCGCTGGCGCTCCTGACGGTGCTGCCCATCATCTGGGGCCTGCAGATGATGGTGACGCGGCGCTGGCTGCGCTGGCTGCTGCTGGCAGTGTGCGTGATCACGGTGGTCTCGGTGGTGGGTTCCTATTCGCGTGGCGCGCTGCTGGGTGGCGGCGTGATGCTGTTCATGCTGTGGCTCAAGAGCCGCAAGAAACTGGCCACCGGCATCGTCGTGCTGCTGATGATCCCGCTGGTCTATTCGGTCATGCCCGACCAGTGGTTCAACCGCATGAGCACCATCGACTCCTATGACAAGGATGCCTCGGCGATGGGCCGCATCAATGCCTGGTATTTTGCCGTCAACGTGGCGACCCACCATTTCCTGGGCGGTGGCTTCAAGGTGTTCTCGCCGGCCATGTTCTACCTGTATGCGCCGGACCCGCTGGACTATCACGCGGCCCACAGCATCTACTTCCAGGCGTTGGGCGAACAGGGCATTGTCGGCCTGATCCTGTTCCTCACGCTGATGGTCTGCACCTGGCGTTGCGGCAGCCGCATCATCGCCTACTGCAAGGACAAACCCGATCTGAAGTGGGCCGGTGACCTGGCCGCCATGTGCCAGGTCAGCGTGGTCGGCTATGCGGTGGGCGGCGCCTTCCTGTCGCTGACCTATTTCGACCTGTACTACTACATCATCGTCCTGCTGGTGGCGCTGGAGAAGGTCATCGTCAAGCCTGAGGCCCCGCCTTTCGCGGCGCTGGCGCCACGCAGCTATGCGCCCCCCGACAAGGGGCCGGAGCATACTCCATGAGCCAGCCCCGTCTGCATCCGCTGCTGGGCCTGCTGCTGCGCCTGGGGGGCAACCTGATCGCCCTGGTCGGGCGGCGTCGCCTGTGCATCCTGACCTATCACAGGGTGCTGCAGCAACCCGATCCCCTGCTCAGTTCCGAGATCGACCTGGCCAGCTTTCGCTGGCAGATGCGCTTGCTGGCCGAGCATTTCAACGTGCTGCCGCTGCCGGAGGCGCTGCAGCGCATGTGGCAGGGCACGCTGCCCCCGCGGGCGGTATGCCTGAGCTTTGACGATGGCTATCGCTCGGTCTATGAACTGGCCCTGCCGGTATTGCAGGAATTCGGCCTGAGCGCGACGGTCTTCACCACCACCGCCTTCCTCGACAACGGAAGCATGTGGAATGACCGCATCCTCGAAGCCGTGCGCCGCCTGCCCGAAGGCGCGCTGGACTGGCAGGCGCTGGGGCTGCCGCATGCCTTGCTGCCGGCCACGCCCGACCTGGCCGACGATCCCGATTATCGCGCCCACCTGGCGACCATCCTCAACGACCACGTCAAGTACCTGCCGCCGGCCGAGCGCCATCGCGTCATCGATGCGCTGGAACATTATGCCGGCCAGGCCCAGGAAACCGACCTCATGCTGGATCACGCCATGACGGTGGAGCTGGCCCGCGCCGGCGTGGAGATCGGTGGCCATACCGCGACCCACCCCATCCTCAGCCGCCTGGCCGACGAACAGGCCAGGCACGAGATCGTCGACAACAA
>JAFAMT010000113.1 GCA_019233085.1 Herbaspirillum sp. | reverse complement strand
CCTGTTTCTTTCATGTCGTCGTTTCCATCGTCGTCCCTCAACAAGGAAAGCACTGCTATGAGATTCCCCAAGACCGCAACCCTGACGCTGGCCTGTACCCTGGCCTTCGGCGCCTTCGCTGCGCCCGTCGCGCATGCCGAGAAGGTGCTGCGCATCGCCATGACCGCGGGCGACATCCCGCGTACGCTGGGCCAGCCCGACCAGGGCTTCGAGGGTAACCGCTTCACCGGCATCCCCATGTATGACGGCCTGACGCAATGGGATCTCTCCAAGGCCGACAAGGCCAGCGAACTGATTCCCGACCTGGCGCTGTCCTGGCAGGTCGATGCCAAGGACAAGACCAAGTGGATCTTCAAGCTGCGCCCCGGCGTGAAATTCCACGATGGCTCGGCCTTCAATGCCGATGCCGTGGTGTGGAACGTCAACAAGGTGCTCGACAAGAACGCCGTGCAGTTCGATCCCAGCCAGGTCGGCACCACCGCTTCGCGCATGCCCACGCTGCGCTCGGCCAAGAAGATCGATGACCTCACGGTGGAGCTGACCACCTCCGAACCGGATTCCTTCCTGCCGATTAACCTGACCAATCTCTTCATGGCCTCGCCCACGCAATGGGAGAAGAAGCTGGCCGCCCTGCCCGCCTCGGTCACCGACAAGGGTGAGCGTTCCAAGCAGGCCTGGGCCGCCTTCGCCGCTGACGCTTCCGGCACCGGCCCCTTCAAGATGGCCAAGTTCGTGCCGCGCGAACGCCTGGAAGTGGTCAAGTACGACGGCTACTGGGATGCCGCCCGTCGCCCCAAGATCGACCGCGTGGTGATGCTGCCGCTGCCCGAAGCCAACTCCCGCACCGCAGCCCTGATGTCGGGCCAGGTCGACTGGATCGAGGCCCCGGCCCCCGATGCACTGGATGCGATCAAGGCGCGTGGCTTCAAGATCTATTCCAATCCGCAGCCGCATGTGTGGCCGTGGCAGCTGTCCTTCGTCCCCGGCTCGCCCTGGCTGGACAAGCGCGTGCGCCAGGCCGCCAACCTGTGCGTGAACCGTCCGGCCATGAAGCAGCTGCTGGGTGGCTTGATGGGCGAGGCCACCGGCACGGTGGAGCCGGGCCATCCGTGGCGTGGCAACCCCAGCTTCCAGATCAAGTATGACCCGGTCGCCGCCAAGAAACTCATGAGCGAAGCCGGCTACTCGGCCGCCAAGCCGCTGACGGTGAAGGTGCAGATCTCGGCCTCCGGTTCGGGCCAGATGCAGCCGCTGCCGATGAACGAGTTCATGCAGCAGAACCTGAAGGACTGCTTCTTCGACGTGCAGTTCGATGTCATCGAATGGAACACGCTCTATACCAACTGGCGCGTCGGCGCCAAGGATGCCAGCGCGCATGGTGCCAATGCGATCAACGTCAGCTTCGCCTCCATGGATCCGTTCTTCGCGATGGTGCGCTTCGTCGATACCAAGGCCGCGCCGCCGACCTCCAACAACTGGGGCTTCTACAGCAATGCCGAGGTCGACACCCTGATTGCCAAGGCCCGCACCACCTTCGAGCCCAAGCAACGCGACGCGCTGCTGGCGCAGCTGCACGCCAAGATCGTCGACGAGGCGCCCTTCGTATGGGTGGCGCATGACACCGGTCCGCGTGCCATCTCGGCCAAGGTCAAGGGCGTGGTGCAGCCGCAGAGCTGGTTCATCGACATTGCCACCATGAGCATGGACTGATGCCGTACTAAGGCAAGCATGGCGGCGCGCACGGCTCGCTGCGCGCCGCTGACGTTTTCTGCACCTCCTGGTTTTTCGTGTTTTTCGTATTTTCCGTTTTGCCTTCGTACCGCCGCCGGAACCGCCATGATCGCCTACCTGATACGTCGCCTCCTCTACGCCCTGCCCATCATGCTGGGCGTGGCCTTCCTCTGCTTCATGCTGGTCCATCTCGCCCCCGGTGATCCGCTGGTATCCATCCTGCCGCCGGACGCCTCGGCGGACCTGCAAAAGCAGCTGATGGAACTCTACGGTTTCAACCGCAGCTATCCCGAGCAATTCATGAGCTGGGTCTGGCGCGCCCTGCATGGTGACCTGGGCAGCTCGATTGCCACCGGCCGCCCGGTGGCCGCCGAAGTCTTCAAGGCCGTCGGCAATACCTTCATGCTGGCGGCGGTGGCGACCGTCATCGGTTTCGTCTTCGGCGGGCTGTTCGGTTTCGTGGCCGGTTACTTCCGCAACTCCTGGGTGGATCGCCTGGCCTCCTTCATCTCGGTGGTGGGCGTGTCGGTGCCGCATTACTGGCTGGGCATGGTGCTGGTGATCGTGTTCTCCTCCAAGCTGATGTGGTTGCCCGCCACCGGTGCCGGCCCCGACGGTTCCGGCGCCTGGGTGTGGGACCTGGAACACATGAAATACCTGCTCATGCCAGCCGTCACCATGTCCTTCATTCCCATGGGCATCATCGCCCGCACCGTGCGCGCGCTGGTGGCCGATATCCTCTCGCAGGAATTCGTGGTGGGCCTGAAGGCGCGCGGTTTGTCGGATGCCGGCGTGCTGCGCCACGTGGTCAAGAACGCCGCGCCGACCTCGCTGGCGGTGATGGGCCTGCAGCTGGGTTACCTGCTGGGTGGCTCGATCCTGATCGAAACCGTGTTCTCCTGGCCCGGCACCGGCTTCCTGCTGAACCAGGCCATCTTCCAGCGCGACCTGCCGCTGCTGCAGGGAAGCATCCTGGTGCTGGCGTTGTTCTTCGTGGCGCTGAACCTGCTGGTGGACATCCTGCAAACTATTTTCGATCCCCGCATCGAGCGAGCCTGAGCGAGCCTGACATGGACATTTCCCCACCCGCCTCTTCCCTGGCCGCAGCCGACGCCGTCGTCCCCGCGCCGCGCCGTTCGCGCGGCCACTGGGCCAACGTGGCCGCGCGCCTGGTGCGCAACCCCGGCGCCATGATCGCGGCCGCGTTGCTGCTGCTGCTCATCCTCGGCGCCCTGGCCGCGCCCTGGCTGATGCCCGCCGATCCCTTTGCCACCTCCATGTTCGCCCGCCTCAAACCGATCGGCACCGCCGGCCACCTGCTGGGCAGCGACGAGCTGGGCCGCGACATGCTCTCGCGCCTGATCCTGGGTGGCCGGCTGTCGCTGTTCATGGGGATCACCCCGGTGCTGCTGGCCTTCGTCATCGGCAGCGGCCTGGGCATCCTGGCCGGCTATGCCGGAGGCATCATCAACACCGGCATCATGCGCACCATCGACGTGCTCTATGCGTTTCCCTCGGTGCTGCTGGCCATTGCCCTGTCGGGTGCATTGGGGGCCGGCATCTTCAATGCGCTGACCTCGCTGACCATCGTCTTCGTGCCGCAGATCGCCCGCATCGCTGAAAGCGTCACCACCCAGGTGCGGCGCAGCGATTACGTCGATGCCGCACGCGCCTCCGGTGCCGGCGCCTTCACCATCGTGCGCGCGCATGTCCTGGGCAACGTGCTGGGGCCGATCTTCGTGTATTCCACCAGCCTGATCTCGGTGTCGATGATCCTGGCTTCCGGCCTGTCCTTCCTCGGCCTGGGCGTGAAGCCGCCCGAGCCCGAATGGGGCCTGATGTTGAATACCCTGCGCACCGCCATCTATACCCAGCCCTGGGTGGCCGCCTTGCCGGGGGCCTTCATCTTCGTGACCTCGATTTCCTTCAACCTGTTGTCCGATGGCCTGCGTTCGGCCATGGAGGTCAAACAATGAGCCTGACTGCCCATCTCCTCACGCAAGAGAACCGCGACGTCGGCGGCCCGCGCCAGCCCCTGCTGGGCGTGCGCCAGTTGCTCAAGCACTTTCCGTTGAAGCAGCAAGGCCTGCCCTGGTCGCGCGGTCCGGCCAATGCGGTGCGGGCCGTCGATGGCGTGAGCTTCGACATCATGAAGGGCGAGACCCTGGGCGTGGTCGGTGAATCCGGTTGCGGCAAGTCCACCACCGCCCGCGTGCTGATGCAGCTGATCGAGCAGGATAGCGGCGAGCTGGTCTTCGATGGCCAGACCGTCGGCTCGCGTGCCATGCCCTTGCGCCTGTTCCGCCGCCAAGCGCAGATGGTGTTCCAGGACAGTTATTCCTCGCTGAACCCGCGCATGACCATCGAGGATTCGATCGCCTTCGCACCCATCGTCCATGGCCTATCGGCACGCGAGGCGATTGCCCGTGCGCGCAGCCTGCTGGGGCGGGTCGGCCTGCAGCCGGAGCGCTTCGCCGGACGTTATCCGCACGAGCTCTCCGGCGGCCAGCGCCAGCGTGTCAACATCGCCCGCGCCCTGGCGCTGGAGCCGCGCCTGGTGATCCTGGACGAGGCGGTGTCGGCGCTGGACAAGTCGGTCGAGGCCCAGGTGCTGAACCTGCTGCTGGACCTGAAGCAGGAGTTCGGCCTCACCTATCTCTTCATCAGCCATGATCTGAACGTGGTGCGCTTCATCTCTGACCGCGTGCTGGTCATGTACCTGGGCCAGGTGGTCGAGGTCGGGCCGGCCGAGCAGGTATTCGATGCGCCCCGTCATCCCTATACGCGTGCCTTGCTGCGCTCCATGCCAGCATGGACCCGGCGCACCGTACCGAGGAGGCGCCGCTGGCGGGCGACCCGCCCAACCCCATCAATCCGCCCTCGGGCTGTCGCTTCCACACCCGCTGCCAGTTTGCCCAGGCGGTCTGCCAGCAGCGCGCGCCGGTCTTTGCCGAGGCTGCGGCCGGGCACGGCGTGGCTTGCCTGCGCTATGAGGCCGGCAGCGGCTACGATGCATCGGTGTTCGATGCCGGCATGGTCAACCAGGAGAGCGAGCATGGCTGAACAAGGCAAGGCGATGGTGCGCCTGCGCGATCTGCGCGTCAGCTTCAAGGCGCCCGGCAAGACCATCCGTGCCGTCAGCGGCGTGGACCTCGAAGTGGCGCAGGGAGAAGTGGTGGCACTCATCGGTGAGTCCGGATCGGGCAAGAGCGTCACGCTGCGTTCCATCATGCGGCTGCACCCGGAATCACGCACCCGCATCGAAGGTGGCCTGGAAGTCGATGGCCGCGACGTGCTGGCCATGACGGGGCGCGAACTGTCATCGCTGCGCGGCGATACCGTCGCCATGATCTTCCAGGAGCCGCTGCTGGCGCTGGACCCGGTCTATACCGTCGGTGCGCAGATCGCCGAAACCATCCGCCGCCACCGCAAGGTCTCGGCGGCCCAGGCGCGCGCGCAGGCACTGGCGCTGTTCGAGAAGGTACGCATCCCCAGCCCCGAGCGGCGCCTCGATGCCTATCCGCACGAGATGTCGGGGGGCATGCGCCAGCGCGCCATGATCGCCCTGGCACTGTCGTGTTCTCCCAAGGTCTTGCTGGCCGATGAGCCGACCACGGCGCTCGATGCGACGGTACAGATCCAGATCCTGTTATTGCTGCGAGAGCTGCAGCGTGAGCTGGGCCTGTCCATCGTCTTCGTCACCCACGACATCGGCGCCGCGGTCGAGGTGGCCGATCGCATCGCGGTGATGTATGCCGGGCGCATCGTCGAGCAGGGGCCGGCCGCGCAATTGCTGGCGCAGCCGCGTCATCCCTACACCATGTCGCTGCTGCAAAGCCGCAGCCATGGCGTCCTGCAGAAGGGGCAGCGCCTGCAGACCATTCCCGGTGCGCCGCCGGACCTGGCCAAGCTGCCGCCAGGTTGTGCCTTCGCCCCGCGTTGCGCCTACGCGGTGGCTGCCTGCCAGTTGCAGCAGCCGGCCGAGCAGCGACTGGATGCGCAGCATGCGGTACGCTGTCTGCGCGCGCAGGAGCTGCTGTTTGCCAGTGCTGCCGGTGCCACCGGTGTTACCGGTACGATATCGAACGATCTCACAGACCCCACCAAGGAAACCGCATGACCGCCGATGCTTCCCAGGCCCGTTGCTTCCTCCCCTATCCTTTCGTGCCGCAGCCGCACTCTCCCAGCGGCCCGCTGCTGGGCCTGCGCCTGGCGGTCAAGGACATCTTCGACGTGGCCGGTTATCCGACCGGCTGCGGCAATGCGCACATGCTGGCCATGTCCGGCATCAAGACCAGTTCGGCCCCGGCCGTGCAAGCACTGTTGCAGGCCGGCGCCAACTTCGTGGGCAAGGTCTGCACCGATGAGCTGGCCTTCTCGATGAATGGCAAGAACGCCCACTTCGGCACGCCGCGCAATGGCGGCGCACCCGGGCGCATCCCGGGCGGTTCCAGTTCGGGCTCGGCCTCGGCCGTCTCCAATGATCTGGCCGACCTGGCACTGGGGACGGACACCGGTGGCTCGGTACGGGTGCCGGCCAGCCATTGCGGCCTGATCGGCCTGCGTCCCACGCATGGCCGCGTCTCGCTGGCCGGGGTGATGGACCTGGCACCCAGCTTCGATACCTGCGGCTGGTTCGCGCGCGACATGGGTGTCTTCGCGCGCGCCGGCGATGTGCTGCTGGGCGAGGACAGCGCCCCCTTGCCCGAGCAGCCGCGCACCCTGGTCGCAGCCGATGTGCTGGCGCTGCTGGAGCCGCGCGTGCAGGCGGTGTTCTCGCAGGCGCTGGACCGCCTGGCCGGCGTGATCGGCACGCCGCAACCGGTGAAGACCGCCGCCCCCTCCTTCGATACGCTGTACTGGGCGTTCCGCCACATCCAGGGCTACGAGGCCTGGCAAGCCCATGGCGAGAACATCCGCCGCCATGACTTCCAGCTCGGCCCGGGTGTGGCCGAACGCTTTGCCTGGTCCGCCACCATCACACCGCAGCAGATGCAGCAGCACAGTGCCGTGCGCGCCACCTTCCGCGAAGGGTTTGCGCGCCTGCTCGGGCAGGATGGCGTGCTGCTGCTGCCGAGCGCGCCCGATGTGGCGCCGCTGCTGACGGATTCCGAACAGTCGCTGGAAAACTATCGCAACCAGGCCGTGCGCATGCTCTGCCTGGCGGGGCTGTCGGGCTTCCCGCAGATCTCCTTGCCGCTGATGCGGCTCGATGACGCGCCGTTCGGCCTGTCGCTCATTGCGCCGCCCGGCAGTGACCGCTCGCTGATCCGTTATGCCGCGAGGCTCATGCATGAGTGCGCCTGAGATCCTGGCGCTGGGGCCGCGCGTGATCTGCGTGCAGCCGCTGACACCACAGGCCTTCGCGCCCTATGGCGAACTCATCGCCCCGGGCGCGACCGAGCGCGCCATCAACTTCGGCACCACGCGCCGCTTCGATGACGTGGCCCACCTGGATGTGCAGGAGCAGGGCGGGCTTGCCTGCGTGGCGCTGTTCCGCACCGATGCCCGCACCCACCTTGCCCCCTATCCCCTGCGCGCCTTCGAGCGCCACCGGCTGGGCAGCCAGAGTTTCATCCCGCTGGGGGCCAGCCGCTGTCTGGCGGTGCTGGCCGGGAGCGGCGAGCGGCCCGACGAGGCGGCCATTGTCGCCTTCATCGTCGAGCCCGGTCAGGGCGTGACCTTGCGGCGCGGGGTCTGGCATCATCCCCTGATCACCATCGGTGCGGCCGATGTGCTGGTCATCGAACGCCAGGCGAGCGAGGAAGATTGCGAGGTCGTGATGATGAGCACGCCCGCCCAGATCAGCCTGCATCCGCGCGGGACTTGACCGACGGCAAGCCGGGCCGGGCGAATCCTGCAATAATGGCGGGCCGGCGGCTGTCACCATTTTCCTCTGACAAGGACAGCCCGGCATCCTCACATCCCGGTCCTGTTCATCGTCATGCTCCATGCTGTTGCCGCCTCCATCCTGTGGGGCTTGTTCCCGCTTTACTTCAAGCTGCTGAAGGAGATCCCATCCTTCGATATCGTCGTGCACCGGCTGTTCTGGTCGTGCGTGTTCCTGGTGGCGGTGCTGGCCTGGCGCCGGCAGTGGAGCTGGCTGTCCGAGGTGGCCAGGCGGCCCATGGTGGTGGCCGGTTTCCTGCTCTCGGCGCTGCTGCTGTCGGGTAACTGGACGCTGTATGTCTGGGCCGTCAATGCCGGACGCATCGTCGATGCCAGCCTCGGCTACTTCATGAGCCCGCTCATGAGCGTGTTCATCGGCTACCTGGTGTTGAAGGAACGCATGCGTCCCCTGCAATGGGTGGCGGTGCTGCTGGCGCTGGGCGCGGTGCTGTGGCTGACGGTGGCCAATGGCAGCCTGCCATGGATTTCGCTGTTGATCGCGCTGACCTTCGCCTTCTATGGCCTCTTGCGCAAGACCGCCCAGCTCGGCGCGCTGGAGGGCCTGTCGCTGGAAACCCTTCTGATGCTGCCGCTGGTATTGATGGTGCTGGGCATCGATAGCTTGCATGACAGCAACGCCTTTACCCACGCCACCACCACCGCCAAGGTCCTGCTGGCCCTGTCCGGCCCGGTGACGGCGGTGCCGCTGCTGCTGTTCGCCCATGGCGCGCGCCGTATCCCGCTGTCGATGTTGGGTTTGATGCAATATATTTCACCCACCATCCAGCTGCTGACGGGCGTGCTGCTCTACGATGAGCCCTTTACCGGCCGTCGCGCCATCGGCTTTTGCGTGATCTGGGTGGCGCTCGCGGTATACTCCGCCGAAGGCTTGTGGCGCTTCATGCGCGCGCGCTCGGAACCGGCGCAGCCGACCACCGGCGGCGCCTGAAGGCTGCGCTTACCGTTTTTTTTCCTGACTGGCATTTACTGGCATACCTACCATGGCCCAATACGTCTTTACCATGAACCGCGTCGGCAAGATCGTGCCGCCGAAGCGGCAGATCCTCAAGGACATCTCGCTGTCCTTCTTCCCCGGCGCCAAGATCGGCGTGCTCGGCCTGAACGGCTCGGGCAAGTCCACCCTGCTCAAGATCATGGCCGGCATCGACAAGGAAATCGAGGGTGAAGCCATCCCGATGCCCAACCTGAACATCGGCTACCTGCCGCAGGAACCGCAACTGGATGCCGAGAAGACCGTGCGCCAGGAAGTCGAAAGCGCCCTGGGCGAAGTCTTCGAAGCCCAGGCCAAGCTGGACGCCGTCTACGCCGCCTATGCCGAGGAAGACGCCGACTTCGACGCCCTGGCCACCGAGCAGGCGCGCCTGGAAGCCATCCTCGCCGC
>JAFAMT010000407.1 GCA_019233085.1 Herbaspirillum sp. | reverse complement strand
CTGACCCACCACCTCGCCGCCCCGGCTGGCGATGTCGGAGGCGGTCGCGGCCAGCTGGTTGGCCTGGCGCGCATTGTCGGCGTTCTGGGTCACGGTGGAGGTGAGCTGTTCCATGGCCGAGGCGGTTTCTTCCAGCGAGCCGGCCTGTTGCTCGGTGCGATTGGAGAGATCGAGGTTGCCCCGGGCGATCTCCTGGGAGGCGGTGCTGATGGTGTCGGTGCCGTGGCGCACCTCGCTGACGATGTCGCGCAGGCTCTCGTTCATGGCCCGCAGGGCTTCCATGAGAGCCCCGGTCTCGTCGCGGCCGGCCGGGCGGATGCGCAGCGTCAGGTCGCCACGGGCCACGCCCTGGGCGATCTGCACCGCGTCTTTCAGCGGGCGCGAGACATTGGTGGCCACCACGAAGGCCAGCAGCGAGGCGATCAGTACCGTCGCCGCCAGCAGGCCGACGATCCAGCGCTGCGCGCCACGGAACACGCCCGAGGCCTCTTCATCGGCATGGGCGCTGCCGTTGGCGTTGATCTTGACGATGGCATCGAGGTTGCCCAGCATGGTGCGATAGAGCTTGGCCGACTCGCCGTTGAAGAGCGCGCGGGTCTCGTCGTATTGCTGGTTGGCGGCCATCTCCGCCAGTTGTTCATCGACCTTGACGTAGGCGGCGAGGTTCTTGACGAACTGGGCGTACTGTTCTTTTTCCTGGGCTTCGGACAGGCCTTGTTCGTAGAGGGTACGTTGCTTGGCCAGCGCATCCAGGCGCGCCTTGATGGCCTGGTTGGCGGCGCTGCGCTCCTGCGGGGTGACCGCCGTGACCAGTTCCAGCTCGTTCAGGCGCAGCGGCGGCAGCGAACTCTGGATGCCGCGCGCGGCATCCATGGCCGGCATCCACTTGCTGACGATCTCGCCGGAAGCATTGTTGACCTGCTTGAGTTCCTTGATCGCAAACAGCCCCTGCAGCAGTGTCAGCGCGATCACCACGGCGAAAGACAGGGCCAGCTTCTTTGCGATGTTGAGGTTGTAGAACCAGATCATGTCATCCTCGCATTCGATTTATATCGTTTTCAGTATCGGATCCAGATGCGAAGATCAAGCTCCCGGCCGGTCCCGCCCCCAATGCCGGTCGGCTGGCGCCGATGCGTCGCGCTGTCCACGCATGGCTGAATCGGGAGCGATATTAATCAGGAGCAAGGATTGCGGCCAATGAAATTAATCGCTGCGGCAATGCGTTAATTGATATCGCTCCGCGCGATATTGTTAAAAAAACAGGCTTGCAGGATGTGCTTCTGGGGTAGGTCAGCTTGTAATAAGATGTGCGTAAAACTCACTTCTTTGAAGTCACCCTCATGCGCAGAAAGATTCCTTCCACGCAAGCCCTGGCCGTGTTCGAATCCGCTGCGCGACACCAGAGCTTTACCAAGGCCGCCAGTGAGATGGCGGTCACCCAGAGCGCGGTATGCCGCCAGGTGGCGGCGCTGGAGGAATTCCTCGGCCTGAAGCTGTTCCGGCGCACCAAGCGTGGCGTGCGCCTGACCGAGGCGGGCGTGAGCTACAGCCACCAGGTCGGCCAGCGGCTCGACGAAATCGAGCGCGATGCCTTGCACCTGATGTCGCGCGATGGCCATGGCGACACCCTGGAGCTGGGCGTCATGCCCACCTTTGCCACCAAATGGCTGCTGCCGCGCCTGCGCTCCTTCCTGGAGCTGCACCCGGGGGTGACGGTCAACCTGCGGCCGCGCACGCGCCCCTTCCTGTTCGAGGAAACCAACCTGGACGCCACCCTCTACGCCGGCCAGGCCAGCTGGCCCGGTACCGAGGGCGTGTTCCTGATGCGCGAGAGCATGGTGGCCGTTGCCAGTCCCGCGCTGATCGGGCAGGGCCGCAAGCTGACACCGGCACAACTGCTGGCGTATCCGCTGCTGCAGCAGAGCACCCGGCCCTATGTGTGGCGGCAATGGTTCGCCTCCTTCGGCATGCAGGTTCAGAACGATCTGGTGGGCACGCAGCTGGAGCTGTTTTCCATGCTGACCCAGGCTGCCATCGTCGGCATGGGCGTGGCCCTGATCCCGCCTTTCCTGATCGAGGATGAACTGCGCCAGGGCCTCCTGACGGTGGCCGTCGAGCACGACTACCTGAGTACGCACTCCTACTACCTGATCTACCCCGAACGCAAATCCGAGCGGCCTTTGCTGCGGCTGTTCCAGGATTGGCTGGAGCAGCAGGCGCGGGATTATCGCCTGCCCAGCGGCTTGGGGTGAATGCGGTTTTTTGTGGGCTGCAACAAGTGCGTAAATGGCACACGGTGATGCAAACAATTCGTTTGCGGGGACGGTACCGATTCCTTATATTCCAGATATACCCGGCACAGTCCGGGATCGGACGTTTTTATCCTTTTCTTTCGAATCGAGACCGTCATGACCGCATCGCAGAACCGAATCTCCTTTGACCATGCCGACCCGCTGTTGCTGGAGCAGCAGTTGAGTGCCGATGAACGCCAGGTGCGCGACGCCGCCCAGGCGTATTGCCAGGACCGCCTGGCGCCGCGCGTGCCGGAGGCCTTCCGCCACGAGAAGATGGACGTCGGTATCTTCCGCGAAATGGGTGAGCTGGGTCTGCTGGGGGCCACCATCGAGGAGCAATACGGCGGCGCCGGCCTGAACTATGTCTGCTATGGCCTCATCGCCCGGGAGGTCGAGCGGGTCGATTCCGGCTATCGGTCCATGATGAGCGTGCAGTCCTCGCTGGTGATGACGCCCATCAATGCCTTCGGCAGCGAGGCGCAGAAGCAGAAATACCTGCCCAGGCTGGCCAGCGGGGAATGGATAGGCTGCTTCGGCCTGACCGAGCCCAATCACGGCTCCGACCCCGGCAGCATGATCACCCGCGCGCGCAAGGTGGCGGGCGGCTACAGCCTGACCGGCAGCAAGATGTGGATCACCAACAGCCCGGTGGCCGATGTCTTCGTGGTGTGGGCCAAGGATGATGCCGGCGATATCCGCGGCTTCATCCTGGAGAAGGGCTTCAAGGGCCTGTCGGCTCCGGCGATCCACGGCAAGGTGGGCCTGCGCGCTTCCATCACCGGCGAGATCGTCATGGACAATGTCTTCTGTCCGGAAGAAAACGCTTTCCCCGATGTGCGCGGCCTGAAAGGCCCCTTCACCTGTCTCAACAGCGCGCGCTACGGCATTGCCTGGGGCGCGCTGGGGGCGGCCGAGGATTGTTACGAACGCGCACGCCGCTACACCATGGACCGCCAGCAGTTCGGCCGTCCGCTGGCGGCCAACCAGCTGGTACAGAAGAAGCTGGCCGATATGCTCACCGAGATCTCGCTGGGCCTGCAAGGCTGCCTGCGCCTGGGCCACCTGAAGGACGCCGGCAATGCCTGCATCGAGCAGACCTCCATCATGAAACGCAACAGCTGCGGCAAGGCACTGGATATCGCCCGCCTGGCGCGCGACATGATGGGTGGCAATGGCATCAGTGACGAGTTCGGCGTGGCCCGGCACCTGGTGAACCTGGAAGTGGTCAACACCTACGAGGGCACCCATGACGTGCATGCCCTCATCATCGGTCGTGCCATCACCGGCCTGGCTGCCTTCGCCAACTAAGTTGACCACAGGCCGCCATCCGGGCGGCCTGCCATCACCTTACCTTACACACCTCACAACACACCGCGCTCACGCAGCGCGGCGATGCGCGCCTCATCCATCCCCAGCAAGGATTGCAGCACTTCCCCGGTGGCTTCGCCCAGCGCGGGCGGTGCCTGGCGTACCGGCAGGCGCTGGCCATCGAAGCGGTAGGGTGGCGCCAGCACCTTCACACTGCCCACTTCGGCATGCGCATGGGTACTGACCAGACCGGCTGCGGTGGCGCGCGGACTGGTCAGGGCTTCGTGCAGGCCCAGTACTTCACCGCAGGGAATGCCGGCCTGGTGCAGCTTCTCCAGCAGGTCGGCACGCTTGCGCGCCTTCAGTTCGCGATTGATTTCCGGGACCAGTACGTCGCGGTGCTTGCCGCGACTGACATTGGTCTTGAAGCGCTCGTCCTCGGCCAGGTCGGGACGTTCGATGACGCTGTGGCAGAAGCGCTGGTACTGGCTGTTGGTTCCCACCGTGATGACGAGGCGACCATCGGCTGCATCGAAGACGCCATAGGGAATGATGGAGGGATGGGCATTGCCGTAGCGCGGCGGGTCTTCGCCGAGGATCAGCGCCTCCAGGCCATAGTAGGAGGTGATCATCACGCCGCAGTCGAACAGCGCCATCTCCACATGGCGCCCCTGGCCGGTCTGTTGACGCTGGTACAGCGCGGCCAGTACCGCCTGCGCCGAATACATGCCGGTAAACAGGTCCACGGCGGCCACGCCCAGTTTCAGCGGCGGCTGGGTGGCCTCGCCATTGAGTGACATCAGGCCGGATTCACCCTGGATCACCAGGTCGTAACCCGGTCGGCAGGCCTCGGTGCCGCTGCTGTCATAGCCGGTGATGGAGCAATAGACCAGGCCGGGATTGTCGCGTCGCAGGGTCTCGTAATCCAGCCCGAACTTGTGCATGCCACCGAACTTGAAATTCTGGATCACCACATCGCTCTGGCGTGCCAGCTCGCGCACGATCTGCTGGCCTTCCTCGGTCTGCAGGTCCACGCTGATGGAGCGCTTGTTGCGGTTGACGCTGTTGAAATAGGCGGTCTCGGTGGAGCCGATGCGGGTACCCCAGTCGCGGGTGTCGTCTCCCCGCACGGGATGTTCGACCTTGATGACTTCGGCACCGAGGTCGCCCAACACCATGGCACACCAGGGACCGGCCAGTACGCGCGACAGGTCCAGTACGCGCACGCCGGCCAGGGGCAGGGCCAGGGTCTGTTCAGACATGAATTCTCCTCATTGGACAGGATGCTCCGCTAGCCACAGCGGGCGTCCTGGCATTGTTGTTATGGTTGACTATCGTTCAGTGGACGTCCTCGCCGTCATCGTCCATCGTCCTCTGAAGCAGCGGGCCGCAAGCGGCGGAAATCGGCGGGCCGCTTCTGCAGGAAGGCGGTGATGCCCTCGGCGGCTTCGTCGTCGCCCTGGGAGATCACCATGTGCTGCGCTTCCAGGTCCAGCTGTTGCGCCAGCGTCGCACCATAGGCGTGATGACACAAGTCCTTGATGCGGGCCATGGCACGTGCCGGGCCGGCTTCCAGGGTAGCCGCCAGCGCGATGGCGGCCGCCAGTGCCTGGCCCGGTTCGGCCAGTTGGTTGACCGCGCCCATGGCATGCAGCCGCGCGCCGTCGAAGCGTTCACCGGACAGGCACAGCTGGGTCAACTGCTGGCGCGAGAGGAACTGCGCCAGGAAGGCAGTAGCACCGCCATCCGGCGTCAACCCCACTTTCACATAGGCCACAGAGAACTGCGCCTCGCGCGTGGTGACCAGCATGTCACAAGCCAGCGCCAGCGACAGCCCGGCACCGGCCGCGCCCCCTTCGACGGCGGCGATCACCGGCTTGCCGCAACGGCCGATGCGGCGGATCAGCTCATGCAGACCCTCCAGCAGTTCGCGCCGTTGCGGCGGCGCCAGGGTGCGGCGCTGTGCCAGCAGGCGCAGGTCGCCGCCCGAGCAGAAGAATCCGCCGGCACCCGTGAGTACGATGGC
>JAFAMT010000375.1 GCA_019233085.1 Herbaspirillum sp. | reverse complement strand
TTTCTTCCGCTGGTATGACGCGGCCTCGCGCAACTTCTTCCATCAATGCGGCGTACCACCCTGGCGCGAGACCGAGAAGACACGCGGCATCATCGGCACGCCCGTGGTCGACATCAGCTCGCGCTTCGTGCGCCCGGCCACCTATGGTGACCAGCTGGAGGTGCATTCCACCATCATCGAATGGAACGACAAGACCTTCGTGATGCGCCATGAATTGAAGCGCGATGGCGAACTGCTCTGCGAGGGCCGCGATACCCGGGTCTTTGCGATCCGCCACCCGGAGGACCCGAACCGCATCAAGGCCATCGCCATCCCGGAGGACATCAGGGCGATGTGTAGTTGAACAGGAGGACTACCGTTCGGACTGAGTAGGCCCGTCCGGGCCGTATCGAAGACGCTGCGGCGTGTCTTCGATACGCGGCTGGGCCGCTACTCAGTCCGAACGGGCGGCGCTGGATGGGCAGTACAAGGAAATGAGCTGCAAACGAGGTAGAGCGCATACGTTCTACCCGTCAACAATCGATAAATACAAGGAGACGGAGATGAAGATGAAACTGGCATTCAAGGCAGGCGTACTGGCAGCCATGCTGGCCTGCGCGGGCGCGGCGCAGGCCGAACTGACCATCGGCGTGGTGATGTCGCTGACCGGTCCGGGTTCGGGCCTGGGCATCCCGGCCAAGAACGGCTTTGCATTGTGGCCCGAGAGCATTGGCGGCGAGAAGGTCAAGCTCATCATCCTCGACGACGCCACCGATCCCACCCAGGCCAGCAAGAACGCGCGCCGCCTGGTGGCCGAAGACAAGGTTGACCTGATCATCGGCTCGGCCGCCGTGCCGCCCACGCTGGCCGTGGCCGATGTGGCACTGGAGTCACAGACGGTGCAGCTGGCCATCTCCCCCATCGAGACCGCCGAAGGGCGTGATGCCTGGACCTTCCGCCTGCCGCAGTCCACCGCCGTGATGGCCGGTGGCGTGGTGGAGCAGATGAAGAAGCTGGGCGTGAAGAACATCGGCTTCCTGGGCTACTCCGACTCCTATGGCGAGAACTGGTTGAAGGAAGTGCAGCGCCTGGCCACGGCCGCCGGTATCAAGGTCGGCACGGTGGAGCGCTTCTCGCGTGCCGACACCAGCGTCACCGCCCAGGCCCTGCGCGTGGTCAGCAGCAACCCGGATGCGGTGCTGGTGGTGGCCTCGGGCAGTGGCGCGGCCATGCCGCACAAGGCACTGATCGAACGCGGCTACAAGGGCAGGATCTTCCAGACCCACAGCGCCGCCTCGCGCGACCTGATCCGCCTGGGCGGCAAGGATGTCGAGGGCTCCTACGTAGTGTCCGGGCCGGCCGTGGTGCCGGAGGCACTGCCGGACAGCAATCCCTCCAAGAAGCTGGCGACCGACTTCGTCACCCGCTACGAGAAGCAGTATGGCGCCGGCACCCGCAACCTCTTCGCCGCCCACGTCTACGACGCCCAACTGGTGCTGCAGAAAGTGGTGCCGGAAGCGCTCAAGAAGGCCAAGCCCGGTACGCCAGCCTTCCGCGCGGCGCTCAAGGAGGCACTGGAAAACGCCGGCCCGATCCAGATCTCGCAAGGCACGCTGCATTACACGGCCAAGGATCACTTCGGCCTGGGTGACGACGCACGCATCATGCTGACCATCCAGAACGGCAACTGGAAGGCCGTCAATCCGTAAGGACTGCAGCAGCTGATCCGGGCGGCGCTGCGCCGCCCGTTCGAAGCCCTATCGTTCCCCCCACCGCCTAAGACTCATGGACTCTTCGATCGCCGCCATCCTGACCCTGGATGGCCTGACCAACGGCATCGTCTATGGCTTGATCGCCATTGCACTGGTGCTGGTCTTTACGGTCACCCGCATCCTCTTCATCCCGCAGGGCGAATTCGTCGCCTACGGCGCCCTGACGCTGGCCATGCTGCAGCAGGGCCAGCGTCCCGGCCCGCTATGGCTGCTGCTGGTGCTGGCCGTCTGCGCAGCCGGCATGCAGGCCACCAGCCTCTTGCGCAGCGGCCAGGCAGCGCTGTTGCCGCGCGCACTGGCCGGCACGCTGGGCGCGCCGCTGGTCATTGCCGCCCTGGTGTGGTGGGCCGCACCGCTGCAGTTCGCACTGCCGGTGCAGGTGTTGCTCACGCTGCTGCTCATCACGGCACTGGGGCCGCTGATGTACCAGGTCATCTACGAATCGATGGCCGATGCCAGCGTGTTGCAGTTGCTGATCGTCTCGGTCGGCATCCACCTGGCCATGACCGGGCTGGGCCTGGTGTTCTTCGGTGCGGAAGGATTCCGCACACCGGCCTTCTGGGATGAGCGCTGGAACCTGGCCCAGCTGACCCTGAGTGCGCAGACCGTGGTGGTGGTCGTGGCTGCGGTGGCGCTGCTGGTGGCGCTGTGGCTGTTCTCCGGCCGCACCCTGTATGGCAAGGCCCTGCGCGCCACGGCGGTGAACCGCCTGGGGGCTAGGCTGATGGGAATCTCCACGACGCTGGCTGGCAAGTTGTCCTTTGCCGTGGCAGCGTTTATCGGTGCTCTGTCGGGCGTGCTGATCGGCCCGATGAGCACCATCTTTTATGACTCCGGTTTCCTGATCGGCCTGAAGGGCTTCGTCGCCGCCACCATCGGTGCGCTGGCAAGCTTCCCGGCGGCCGCAGGGGGCGCGCTGCTGGTGGGGCTGCTGGAATCCTTCAGCTCATTCTGGGCCAGTGACTACAAGGAAGTGATCGTCTTCATGGCGCTGCTGCCGATATTGCTGTGGCGTTCGCTGGTGACGCCCGCCCATGACGAGGATGAGGAATGAGCATGATCAACAGACGACTCCCGCTCTACGCACTGCTGGTGCTGCTGGCGCTGTTCCCGGTGCTGCCCACGCCGCAGTTCTGGGTGATCCAGGCCAACTACATCGGGCTCTATGCGCTGGTGGCCATCGGCCTGGTGCTGCTGACCGGCATCGGCGGCATGACCTCCTTCGGCCAGGCCGCCTTCGTCGGACTGGGCGCCTACACCACCTCCTATCTCACCACGGCCCATGGCGTCTCCCCCTGGCTGACACTGCCGCTGGGCCTCTTGATCACGGGTGTGTCGGCCTATGTGCTGGGCCGCATCACGCTGCGCATGTCCGGCCACTACCTGCCGCTGGCCACCATCGCCTGGGGCATCAGCCTGTACTTCCTGTTCGGCAAGGTGGAGTGGCTGGGCAAGTATGACGGCATCTCCGGCATCCCGGCGCTGCAGCTGGCCGGCATCGACCTGGCCCGCGAACGCCACCTGTACTACCTGATCTGGGCCATCGTGCTGGGGGCCGTGTGGATCTCGCTGAACCTGCTGGACTCGCGCGCCGGACGCGCCATCCGCGCCCTGAAGGGAGGCCGTTCAATGGCCGAGGCCATGGGCGTCGATACCGGTCGCTACAAGATCCTGGTATTCGTCTTTGCGGCCTTGCTGGCCTCGGTGTCGGGCTGGCTGTTCGCGCACATGCAGCGCACGGTCAATCCTTCGCCCTTCAGCCTGTCCATGGGGATCGAATATCTCTTCATCGTGGTGGTCGGCGGTATCGCCCATCTCTGGGGGGCACTGCTGGGCGCGGGCGTGCTCAAGCTGCTGTCGGACCAGTTGCAGGTGCTGTTGCCGGCCCTGCTGGGGGATGCCGGCAGTTATGAAACCATCGTCTTCGGCCTGATCCTGGTCCTGCTGTTGAAGTATGCCCGTGGCGGCCTGTGGCCGTGGGTGCGCGCGCTGTGGCTGCGCGCCTTCCCGCCGGCAGCACAACCGCTGCGCGTGGCCGGCCCCGCGACCATGAGCCGGCGGGCAGCCCCCGCTCGGGGTGCGCCGCTGCTGCAGGTGGACCAGATCAACAAGCGCTTCGGCGGGCTGGTGGCGGTCAACGATGTGTCCTTCAACGTCAAGGCCGGGGAAATCGTCGGCCTGATCGGTCCCAATGGCGCGGGCAAGTCGACCACCTTCAACCTGGTCACGGGATTGCTGCATGCCAGTGGCGGCCGCGTCAGCTTCAATGGCCGCGACATCGCCGGTCTGCCCTCGCGCGCCATCGCCCGGCTGGGCATTGCCCGTAGCTTCCAGCATGTGCGGCTGCTGCCGGGCATGTCGGTTCTGGAAAACGTCGCCCTGGGGGCGCACATGCGCAGCGAGCAGGGCTTCCTGCGCAATACCGTCAATGCCATGCTGCACCTGGAACGCGCCGAGGAAAAGGCGCTGCTCGACGAAGCCTCCCGCGCCCTGCACCGCGTCGGCCTGCAACACCTGATGCACGAGCAGGCCGGCAACCTCGCGCTGGGCCAGCAACGCATCCTGGAGATCGCCCGCGCGCTGTGCTGCGATCCGCTGCTGCTATTGCTGGACGAACCGGCCGCCGGCCTGCGCCACCTGGAAAAGCAGGCCCTCTCGCGCGTGCTGCAGGAGCTGCGCGCCGATGGCATGAGCATCCTGCTGGTGGAGCACGACATGGAATTCGTCATGGAACTGACCGACCACATCGTG
>JAFAMT010000216.1 GCA_019233085.1 Herbaspirillum sp. | reverse complement strand
TGCAGGATGCTGGTGGGCGCTGAGAGGCTCGAACTCCCGACCTAAGCCTTGTAAGGGCTCCGCTCTACCAACTGAGCTAAGCGCCCGGCAACCTTAACAGTCTCGTTGCTTTGTTTCCTCAGCAACGAAAGAACGTTATTTTATAGCATCTTTTAAAGCTTTGCCAGCTTTAAATTTAGGAACCTTGCTTGCCTTGATCTTGATGGCGGCTCCGGTCTGGGGATTGCGCCCCGTACGCGCGGCACGCTTGCCCACCGCAAATGTGCCGAAACCAACCAGGGTCACGGTGCCATTCTTCTTCAGTGTGGTCTTCACCGCACCGATGAATGCGTCTACCGCACGTCCGGCCGCTGCCTTGGAGATATCCGCAGCACCGGCAATGTGTTCAATCAGTTCGCCTTTATTCACTTACGCCCCTCGAACAAGTATTTGGTTTGATTTCAAGTGACAGCTCGTGCGACCCAACGACAGAGCCCCTCTCACCGTCGCTTGCCTTGCGGAAATTTCCGCAGCGGCTATTAAACAAGCCGCTTCCCCAGGTGTCAAGCGGGTTTCCGGGTTTTGACATGATTTTCAGCCAGGGCCCGCCTGGCACTACACCAATACGAACACCGAACCCCGGCACATAAGAAAAAAGCGCCTCTCACGAGGCGCTTTTCAACATTTCAACACCGGCCCGTGCCGATGATGAAGTGCAGCATACTCAGTGCTTGACCACCGGATCGGTTGCCCCATCCTTGGCCGTCACCGCTGTCTCGACGATGGCTTCATCCTCGCTCAGCGGCACCGGTTGGCGTTCCAGCGCCACTTCCAGGACCTTGTCGATCCAACGCACCGGGATGATCTCCAGCTTGTTCTTGACGTTGTCCGGAATCTCGGCCAGATCCTTCACGTTCTGTTCGGGAATCAGCACCGTCTTGATACCGCCGCGATGGGCCGCCAGCAGCTTCTCCTTCAGGCCACCGATGGGCAACACCTCACCACGCAAGGTAATTTCACCCGTCATCGCCACGTCAGCGCGCACCGGAATGCCACTGAAGATGGAGACCAGCGCCGTAGTCATCGCGATACCTGCGGACGGACCGTCCTTGGGCGTCGCGCCTTCCGGCACGTGGATGTGGATGTCGCTCTTCTCGAACACTTCGTTCTTGATACCCAGCTTGCGGGCGCGGCTACGCACCACGGTGCGCGCTGCCTCGATCGATTCCTTCATCACATCGCCCAGCGTGCCGGTGCGGATGATCTGGCCCTTGCCGGGCATGTTCACCGCTTCGATGGTCAGCAGGTCGCCACCCACTTCGGTCCAGGCCAGGCCAACCACCTGACCGATCTGGTTTTCCTTCTCGGCGATGCCGAAATCGAAGCGACGCACGCCCAGGAACTTGTCCAGGTTGCGCGAGGTGACGGTGATCTTCTTCTCCTGCTTCTTGAGCAGCAGCATCTTGACCACCTTGCGGCAGATCTTCGAGACTTCGCGTTCCAGGGAACGCACACCGGCTTCACGGGTGTAGTAGCGGATGATGTCGCGGATAGCCGATTCGGCCACGCTGATCTCGCCTTCCTTCAGACCGTTGTTCTTGATCTGCTTGGGCAGCAGGTAACGCTGCGCAATGCTGGTCTTCTCGTCCTCGGTGTAACCCGACAGACGGATCACTTCCATCCGGTCCAGCAGTGCCGGCGGGATGTTGAAGGAGTTCGAGGTCGCCACGAACATCACGTCCGACAGGTCGAAGTCGACTTCGATGTAGTGATCCGAGAAGGTGTGGTTCTGTTCCGGATCCAGCACTTCCAGCAGGGCCGAGGACGGATCGCCACGGAAGTCCATGCCCAGCTTGTCGATTTCGTCGAGCAGGAACAGCGGATTGCGCACGCCGACCTTGGACAGGCTCTGCAGGATCTTGCCCGGCATGGAACCGATGTAGGTGCGACGGTGACCACGGATCTCGGCTTCGTCACGCACGCCACCCAGGGCCATGCGCACGAACTTGCGGTTGGTGGCTCGGGCAATGGACTGGCCCAGCGAGGTCTTGCCCACGCCCGGGGGACCGACGAAACACAGGATCGGCGCCTTCAGCTTGTCCACGCGCTGTTGCACGGCGAGATATTCCAGGATGCGTTCCTTGACCTTCTCCAGGCCATAGTGATCGCCTTCCAGGACCTTCTCTGCATTGGTCAGGTCGTTGTTGACCTTGGACTTCTTCTTCCAGGGCAGCGCGACCAGGGTATCGATGTAGTTGCGCACCACGGTAGCTTCAGCCGACATGGGCGACATCAGCTTGAGCTTCTTGAGCTCGGACTGGGCCTTCTCCAGCGCTTCCTTGGGCATCTTGGCGGCCAGCACCTTCTTTTCCAGCTCTTCCAGATCGGCGCCGTCTTCACCCTCACCCAGTTCCTTCTGGATGGCCTTGACCTGTTCGTTCAGGTAGTACTCGCGCTGCGACTTTTCCATCTGGCGCTTCACGCGCCCACGGATGCGCTTTTCCACCTGCAGGATGTCGAGTTCACCTTCGAGCTGACCGAGCAGGTGCTCGTAGCGCTTGGCGACGTTGAATATCTCCAGGATGACCTGCTTCTGCTCCAGCTTCAGGGGCAGATGGGCGGCGATGGTGTCGGCCAGGCGGCCGGCATCGTCGATACCTGCCAGCGAGGTCAGGATCTCGGGCGGGATCTTCTTGTTCAGCTTCACGTACTGGTCGAACTGCTGCACGATGGTGCGGCGCATGGCTTCGACTTCGGCTTCATCGCCCTGCTCCGATTCCACCGGGGTCAGGTCGGCGACGAAATGCGTTTCCAGTTCGCTGATGTGATGGATGCGTGCGCGCTGCGCGCCCTCGACCAGCACCTTCACGGTACCGTCGGGCAGCTTCAGCATCTGCAGGATGTTGGCCACGCAACCGATTTCATAGATGTCTTCTGCCGAAGGCTCATCCTTGGCAGCGGCCTTCTGGGCCGCGAGCATGATGCTCTTGCCTTGCTCCATGGCCGCTTCCAGCGCCTTGATCGACTTCGGGCGGCCGACGAAGAGCGGAATCACCATGTGCGGGAAGACAACCACATCCCGTAACGGCAACAGCGGCAATTGCGATTGTTCTGTGAGTAGAGGAGTCGTCATGGCGGGCCTTATCAAAAATTACTGTGAATGATGTTGGCACGAGTGACCAAAACACAAGTCCGGCAACGTGAATATTTCTACACCGGTTGCGCGTTGTCATGATCGCAACAAAATAAAAAGCCACACGAAGTGCAAACTCCGGGTGGCTTTTCGATGGAAGCCAGAGTGGTTTCGCCGGTTTATTTTACCGCTTTTGCGGATACCGGACTTCGGGTGGCTTCTTGCTACCAGCCGGCGCCGCGTCCTCTGCGGCGCCAGCTGTTTCCTGCACGGCGGCGGACGCTCAGGCGCCCGACACCTTGGGCTGGTCGTGATAGATCAACAGCGGCTTGGCACCATTGGTGATGGTGTTTTCATCGACGACGACCTTGGCCACGTTCTGCTGGCTGGGCAATTCATACATCACGTCCAGCAAGGCATGCTCCAGGATGGAACGCAGGCCGCGGGCACCGGTCTTGCGGGCCAGCGCCTTCTTGGCGATGGCATGCATGGCGGCCGGACGGATTTCCAGCTCGGCGCCTTCCATCTGCAGCAGCTTGGCGTATTGCTTGACCAGGGCGTTCTTGGGCTCGATCAGGATCTGGATCAGGGCTTCCTCATCCAGCTCGTTCAGGGTGGCGATCACCGGCAGGCGACCGACCAGCTCGGGGATCAGGCCGAACTTGACCAGGTCTTCCGGCTCGGCATTGAGCAGCACCTCCGAATTGGTCTTCTGGGTCTGGCTCTTGACACTGGCCGAGAAGCCGATGCCGCTCTTCTCGGAGCGATCCGAGATGATCTTGGCCAGGCCGTCGAACGCGCCACCGCAGATGAACATGATGTTGGTCGTGTCGATCTGCACGAAGTCCTGGTTCGGATGCTTGCGACCACCTTGCGGCGGCACCGAGGCCATGGTGCCTTCGATGAGCTTGAGCAGCGCCTGCTGCACGCCTTCACCGGAGACATCGCGCGTGATCGACGGGTTATCCGACTTGCGGGAAATCTTGTCGATCTCGTCGATGTAGACGATGCCCTTCTGGGCTTTCTCGACTTCGTAATTGCAGTTCTGCAGCAGCTTCTGGATGATGTTCTCGACGTCCTCGCCGACATAGCCGGCTTCGGTCAGCGTGGTCGCATCGGCGATCACGAAGGGGACGTTCAGCATGCGTGCCAGTGTCTGCGCCAGCAACGTCTTGCCGGAGCCCGTCGGGCCGACCAGCAGGATGTTGCTCTTGGCCAGTTCGACATCGTCCTTCTTGCCCAGGTGCTTCAAGCGCTTGTAGTGGTTGTACACCGCCACCGACAGGATGCGCTTGGCAGTTTGCTGTCCGATCACGTACTGATCCAGCAGTTCACTGATTTCCTGGGGAGTGGGCAGGTCCGATTTGGCGCCAGCGACCGAATCCACGCTGGCAGCCTCATCACGGATGATGTCGTTGCACAGGTCGATGCATTCGTCGCAAATGAAGACCGAAGGACCGGCAATCAGCTTCTTGACTTCATGTTGGCTCTTGCCGCAGAAGGAGCAGTAAAGCAGTTTTTCGCCGCTGGAAGATTTTTTCTCAGACATAGAGCTACTAGGATAGAAGTTACGACCCGATCATACCCGCGAAATACGGATTCGTCACGGCTTGGTCATGTTCACTGCCCCAAAATGCTTCATGAGACGGCCACATGATCGTTATATGTCAGTGCTGTCGCGGTTTATCAAGCAAATAGAGCCGAAAAAGCTGCCCTATACCAATTTCATCAGAAATTATCCAAAAAAAATGCCCGAACCATATTCCGTTCGGGCATTTTTTCCGCGTCTTGCGACGCCGCGCTCAACTCGGGTTCAAGCGCGCTCGGTCAGCACCTGATCGATCAGGCCATATTCCGCGGCGGCCTCGGCCGACATGAAATTGTCGCGATCGGTGTCCTTGCTGATCTGATCGACGGTGCGGCCGGTCTTCTCAGCGAGGATGGTGTTGAGACGCTCGCGCAGGTACAGGATTTCGCGCGCCTGGATCTCGATATCCGATGCCTGGCCCTGGGCGCCGCCCAGAGGCTGGTGAATCATGATACGCGAGTTCGGCAACGAGAAGCGCTTGCCCTTGGCGCCTGCAGCCAGCAGGAAAGCACCCATGGACGCGGCCAGGCCCGTGCACAGCGTCGACACTTGCGGCTTGATGAACTGCATCGTGTCGAAGATCGCCATGCCGGCCGAAACCGAACCGCCAGGCGAGTTGATGTACAGGGAGATGTCCTTGTCCGGGTTTTCGCTTTCCAGGAACAGCAGCTGGGCGACGATCAGGTTGGCCATCGCATCATTGACCGGTCCAACCAGGAAAATGATGCGTTCCTTCAGCAGGCGCGAATAAATATCATAGGCGCGCTCGCCGCGACCACTCTGCTCGATCACCATCGGCACCATGCCGAGCATTTGGGTGTCCAGTGCAGATTGCTTGATCAGACCTGTCATGTATGCATCCTTAAGCGTAAGAGTTTTCCGATACTACTAGAGAAAACCGGATTACGCTTGTGCCTGATTACCCATCAGTTCGTCGAACGCAACCGGCTTTTCCGAGACCTTGGCCTTGCCGAGAACGTAGTTGACGACGTTTTCTTCCAAAACAAGGGCTTCGACTTCAGCCAGGCGGCGACGGTCGGAGAAGTAGTACTTCAGCACTTGTTGCGGGTCTTCGTAGCTCTGGGCGAAATCTTCGATCTGGGCCTTGACCTGTTCTTCGGTGGCTTCCAGCTTGTTCTGCTTGACCACTTCAGCCAGGATCAGACCCAGGCGCACACGGCGCTCGGCCTGGGCGGTGAACAGTTCCTTGGGCAGTTGCATGCCCTTGGGGTCCATGCCGCGCTGTGCCATGTCCTGGCGAGCCATTTCGGCCAGACGCTCGACGTCCTGGTCGATCAGGGCCTTGGGGACTTCCAGGTCGGATGCCTTGATCAGGGCATTCATGACGCTGTCCTTGGTCTTGGCCTTGGTGCGGGCGGTGACTTCGCGCTCCAGGTTCTTCTTGATGTCTTCGCGCATCTTGGCCAGGTCGCCGTCTTCGATACCCAGGGACTGGGCGAAGACTGCATCGACCTCAGGCAGGTGCGCCCATTCGATCTTCTTGACGGTGATGGTGAACTCGGCGGTCTTGCCGGCCACGTCCTTGCCGTGGTAATCCTCGGGGAAAGCCAGCGGGAAGGACTTGGACTCGCCCACCTTCAGGCCGATGGTCGCGGCTTCGAATTCCGGCAGCATGCGGCCTTCGCCCAAGACGAACGGGAAGGCATCAGCCTTGCCACCCTGGAATTCCACACCGTCGATCTTGCCGACGAAGTCGACGGTCACGCGGTCGCCGTTCTGGGCCGACTGGTCGGCACCGCCGTCGCCGTGCGCGCCTTGCTCGCCCTTGACGTGGTAGTGCACGCGTTGCTTGCGCAGGATGTCGATGGTCTTGTCGATTTCGGCGTCGGAGACCGATGCGACGGTCTTCTCGACTTCGGCACCGGAGAGCTCGCCGACGGAGACTTCCGGATAGACTTCGAAGGTGGCGTCGAAAGCCAGTTGGCCTTCACCGGCTTCTTCGCTGGTCTTGGGTTCGATACGGGGGAAGCCCGCCACGCGCAGGTTGTTCTCGACGGCGGCGTCGTTGAATGCGCGGCCGACCTTGTCGTTGAGGACTTCGGTTTCGACCTGGTAGCCGAACTGGGCGGCAACCATCTTCATCGGCACTTTACCCGGACGGAAACCCGGCGCCTTGGCGGTACGGGCGCGCACCTTCAGGCGCTTTTCCACTTCAGCCTGAACATCGGCCAGCGGGAAAGACAGGGTCATACGACGTTCGAGTTTGCTCAGGGTTTCGACTGCAGTTGCCATTTAAATCGTCCAAATGTTAAGAATTCCGTAAGCCGGAGCATTTCTGCTTCGTCCCAATCAGAGCGGATCATCAGAGCTGATCCATGGATTGCAGACGACAAGCGCCCTGCCCGGCCGCGCTAAAGCTCGCTATTTTATACGCAAAAAGCGCCGATAGTCCAAAATTGGGCTTGCCGCATTGCAAACAGCCGCAAACGCCCGCAGGAGGCCGCCCAGCCAGGGCCGACGCGGGCCGCAGGGGATACTACCGCCCCGGCTGATTGCCTGCTGGCAAAAGCAAACCGAAAAGAATTTAGTGAATTTCGTTCATTTCAGCGGAATCGGCGTGGTCGGCGACACCGGGACGGCCGTCACGGCATTCATCGGGCTGCCGTCGATGAGCTTGTCGGAATAGGTCAGGTAGACCAGGGTATTGCGCCTGGCATCGACCACCCGCACCACATGCAGGCGCTTGAAGAGAATGGACATGCGCTCGCTGAAGACGTCCTCCTGGACCGGCAGCTTTTCCTTGAACTGCACCGCCGGCGCCACCTGGCGGCAGGCGATCGAGGCTTCGGACTTGTCCTCGGCCAGCCCCACCGTGCCCTTGACCCCGCCAGTACGGGCGCGCGAGACATAACAGGTCACGCTCACTACCTTGGGATCATCATAGGCCTCGATGACCACGCGGTCGTTCTTGCCCAGCCAGCGGAAGGCCGTACTGACCTCGGCCAGGTCTTCGGCCGCAGCCGGATGCGGGAAAGTGGCGGTGACCGCAAAAGCCGCAAATGTCACGCCAGCCAGGGCGCGTACTGTATGGATCATGGGAGACCTATTGAGAGACTGTATGGAGGCGAATGATGACGTGCCGACCTACCGGATGGGGTTGAGCGCACGGCACCGGGCAGTCCGGTGTCGCGCCTCTCCCCATCCATTCGCGCAATTATCCAGCACCTTGGACGAATTGGCATCCCTTCAACAAGTACCCTGACACCCCATCAATGACCATGGCTGGGCTTGGCCACCCCGTCAGGACGCCGCGTCTGGCGGCTCAGCATCAGGGTCACGACCGCCGACAGTGCCAGCGATGCGGCCACCACGTACAAACCGGCCGTATAGCTGCCTGTCTTATTCTTGAGCCAGCCGATGACAAACGGCCCCA
>JAFAMT010000206.1 GCA_019233085.1 Herbaspirillum sp. | reverse complement strand
TCTGGATCGCTGGCGAGTTTGCGTGGCCGTATCGTTGTAGCGCACGTCCCCGCCAGCCACGCCGAACTGCCCTTAGCTCAACTGGATAGAGCAATGGCCTTCTAAGCCATAGGTCGGGGGTTCGAGTCCCTCAGGGCAGGCCAAATTTCCCCGCATTTTTCCTTGCAGATCAGGCACTTGATGCTTCGGGGATAGACGCATTGCGAACCGTGCATGACGACGTCCGGCGCCGGACCACCAATCAAAGCCCCACCCTTTTTCGATTCCTCGCTTGCATCATTCGCTGTCGATCGGTCAGACGAAGTCCGCAAATTTCCAAGGCCAAGCTGCTAAAAACGTCGAATTTGATGGCACTATTCCGGCTATTACCCATTCCCACCCTCGCATAGCATCAGGTACCCGGACAAGCTACTAGGATTCGCTTATGACAATTGCAAGAAAGCTGTACGCATTGGCGGCCATCGCTATTTTCGGCGTGGTGCTGCTGGCTGGCGTCGGCACCTACCAGATCCAGCGTGTCAATACGACGGCCAGTTACTCTACCGAGAATACCGTCCCTAGTATCCTGGAGTTGGACCGTGTCATTGATGCGGTGTATTTCATGCGCGTTGCCACGTGGGAATACATCTCCAGCCCCGATCGCGCCTCGCGCCGGGAAACTGAAAAGAACATCAGCGCTTCGCTCGCCCGGATTGCCAAGGCACTAGACACCTACGAAAAAGAGGACATCTCCGACGCCACCGATGCCGAGATGCTCAAGGAAGTTCGCAAACACGTTGCCACCTATGAGGCAGCCCTCACCACGGTGATGACGCAAGCCCAGACGGATCCTGTGGGTGCGCGAAGAGCCATGCTGGCCGATCAGGCGATTGTCGAGGCCTTGATGTCGGCGCTGGAGGAACAAAAGAGGTACAACGAAAAACTAGGCAAGGCAGCCGCCAAGACTGCCGCTACCACCAAGAATCAGGCTATCGTGGTCGCCCTTGTGATTTCCGTGATTACAGCGGCCGTCGTCGGTCTGATACTGTACTTCCTGCTCGCCAGATCGGCAGTGCACTCGGGCAAGCCGTAGCCGATACCCTGGTAGTGACCATGCGGCCGCTCGACATTGTGCGGCCGTCAGACAAAAACGCCGCGATGCGCCAGAACCAGCCTCAGGCTGGCAAGGTATAAACCGGCTTTTTCTGGTTCGCCAGCACAGGGGCGATCACCGCGCCCAGCATCGGTTCCAGGTGCTGCTGCAGGCGGAATACCGCCACCGCCTGCGCCAGCTTGCCGGCTTGTTCGCGCAACGATTGCGACGCGGCGGCGGCCTGTTCCACCAGAGCGGCATTCTGCTGGGTGGTCTGGTCCATCAGGCCGATGGCTTGGTTGACCTGGCCGATACCATCGCTTTGCTCGCCACTGGCCGCGCTGATCTCGCCGACGATGTCGGTGACGCGGCCCACGCTGGCCACCACCTGTTGCATCGTATTGCCGGCTTCGGTGACCAGCTTGCTGCCGCTCTCCACCTTGGCCACCGAGTCGTCGATGAGTTCCTTGATCTCCTTGGCGGCGGTAGCCGAACGCTGGGCCAGCGAACGTACCTCGGAGGCCACAACGGCGAAGCCACGGCCCTGCTCGCCGGCACGGGCGGCTTCGACAGCGGCATTGAGTGCCAGGATGTTTGTCTGGAAGGCGATGCCATCAATGACGCTGATGATGTCCACGATCTTCAGCGACGAGGTGTTGATCGCATCCATGGTCAGCACCACCTGCTGCATGGCCTTGCCGCCTGCGCTGGCGACTTCGGAGGCCGACGTCGCCAGCACATTGGCCTGGTGGGCGTTCTCGGCATTCTGCTTGACGGTAGCGGTGAGCTGTTCCATGGCCGAGGCGGTTTCCTCGATGGAGCCGGCTTGCGATTCGGTGCGCGAGGACAAGTCCAGGTTGCCCGAGGCGATCTCGCCGGAGGCGGTCTCGATCGTGCTGGCGCTGGCACGCACGTTGCTGACGATGCCGGCCAGGCTGCAGCTCATCTGGCCGATGGCGTGCATCAGCTGGCCTACTTCGTCGTGGGTCTCCAGCACAATCGTGGAGGTCAGGTCACCCTTGGCGATGGCATTGGCGACCTGCACTGCTTCACCCAGCGAGGCCGTGATCTTGCGCGAGGTCAGCAGGCTGACGGTGGCCACCAGAGCGGCTACCAGCAGGCTCATCACGATGGCCAGGTAGATCGAGGACTGCAGGATCGATTGCGCCGTCTCCACGCTGTCCCTGCCGAGCTTCTCGTTGTACTTCTTGTGGGCGGCGAAGGCGGCAATCATCTTGTCGCCCGGCGGCACCACCAGTTTCTCGATGGCGCGCAGGGCTTCCTCGGACTTGCCCTCGGCACCCAATTGCATGACCACGGCGCGGCTCTTCTCATAGTCAAGGAAGGCGCTGCGGTCGGCCTCCAACAACTGACGGTCGGCATCATCGGAGATATCTTCTTTCTCATAGCGACTGAAGGCGGCAAGCACCCTCTCGTGCTGCTCGGCCATGAGTTTTTCCAGGCGGTCGCGATGGGCTGGTTCGCTCGATGCAGCGTACTTCCAGATGTTGACGCGGATCCCGTAGGCGGCATCGGATGCCTCACTCAAGGCCAGCAGGCTGGGGACGGTATTGATCGACGAGTAGCTGGCCGAAGTGGCAATGCGCTGGCTCTGGTAGACGCTCAATACGGTCAGGCTGGCCAGGCCCAGGATGACCGCGAGGATCAGGAGATGGAGCTTTCTTGCGATGGTCATGTTTGACTTCCTATGCGCACACACATGCGTGGCTGATCGATGGGACTTGAAATGTAATTTCAGGAAATTATAAGTCGCCAAAAAATCACCGAAATCCACAACCCCCCAGTCTTTGATTCTGATCATCTTTGCGCAACGGGAGGATCAGGCGAGCACAAAAAACTTAGATTCCAGCACTACGAACTGCGCAAGCCTGGATTAGCCGGCGATGCGGCGTCCCCATATAAAAAACCGCACTCCTTGCTTTGGCAGGGACTGCGGCTCTTTTGAGATATCGCAAAAAAAATTAGAAAATAAATCAGACCCAACGTATCACTCTGCCATTACGGAGCACCATCAAAACTGCTCCCACGATCCCGAATCATCGGTGGCGAATTGCGGCACCTTGGGCGTTTTCTCGGACGCAGCCTGCTTGCTGGCGGCGATCCTGGGAGCACTGCTGGCCGCCTTGATCGGTGCGACAGGCTTGGTCGCCGTGGCAGGCTTGCTTGCTGCAGCAGGCCGGGCCGATGCCGCTTGAGCCGAACGCCCGCTCGGTGCTGGCTGCCCACCCTCCACACGGAAGAAGGCCACGGCCTGCTCCAGCCGCTGGGCCTGGTCCTGCAGCGATTGCGCGGCGGCGGCGGCCTCCTCGACCAGTGCCGCATTCTGCTGGGTCGCTTCATCCATGAGCGTGATGGCTTGGTTGACCTGGCCGATACCCTCGCTCTGCTCGCTGCTGGCGGCGCTGATCTCACCGACCACATCGGTGACACGGCGCACGCTGGCCACTACCTGGTCCATGGTCGAACCGGCCTGGGCCACCAGCTTGCTGCCATCCTCGACCTTGTTCACGGAGTTGTCGATCAACTCCTTGATCTCCTTGGCGGCGGCCGCCGATCGTTGCGCCAGGGTGCGCACTTCCGAGGCCACCACGGCGAAGCCGCGCCCCTGTTCACCGGCACGGGCTGCTTCCACGGCGGCGTTGAGGGCGAGGATGTTGGTCTGGAAGGCGATACCGTCGATGACGCTGATGATGTCCACGATCTTGCGCGAGGAATCGTTGATGGCATGCATGGTCTCGACCACCTGGCCCACGACCTGACCTCCCTCGGTGGCCACATCCGAGGCCGAACCGGCCAGCTGGTTGGCCTGGCGGGCGTTGTCGGCATTCTGCCTGACGGTGGAGGTCAGCTCTTCCATGGCCGAAGCGGTTTCTTCCAGCGAACCGGCCTGCTGCTCGGTACGTGAGGAGAGGTCGATATTGCCGGCGGCGATTTCACCGGAGGCGGTGGCAATGGTGTTCACGCTGGTACGGACTTCAGCGACAATGGTCGACAGGCTGGCGATCATCTTGCCCAGGGCTTGCTGCAGCTGGCCGATCTCGTCCCTGGAATGACCCTGCATGCGCACCGTCAGGTCACCTGCTGCCACGGCCTCGGCAGTCGCCACTGCCTCGTTGAGCGCGGCACTGATCTTGCGAGCCAGCAGGATGCCGGTGGCCGCCACGATCAGTGCCACGACGGCGCTGATGACCAGGGCCAGGATGTCGGCGTTGGCCTTCGTCTCGGCAGCCTGCTGGGCACCCTGTTGACCCAGTTTCTCGTTGTACTTCTTGTGATCCCGGAAGGCCTTCATCATGTTGTCGACCTTGGTCTGGTGATCCCGCATCGCGGCCTTGGCCCCCTCGGCATTGGCCGCCGTGACCAGGGCCATGACCTTCTGACGCTCGTCCTCGTAGGCAGCGAAACTGTCGCGGTCGGCCTTGAGCAGCGCGGCGTCGGTCGCGTCCGAGACATCCTCTTTCTCATACAGATCCAGCGCGGCAATCACCTTGGCGTGGGCATCGGTCATGGCCTTCTCGACCCCCTTGCGGAACACCGGATCGCTGTCGGACATGAACTTCCACAGGGCCACCCGGATCGTGTAGGCCGCATCGGAGGCATCGTCGATGGCCAGAATGCTGGGCACGGTATTGACGGTGGAATAGCTGGCGGCCGTGTTGACCCGCCCGATCTGGTACATGCCCAGCGCGGAGAGTACCAGCAGGCCGACAATGGCGGCGGCGATCAGGGCATACAGTTTTTTGGCAATGGTCATTTTCAGCTCCAGGAGGACTGCATAGGAAATCACGAATCAATGACGCAAAAATACCATATAAATCAATTTAATCAAATAATCATGAATATTTGTGATTTTGCTGTCGCATCGTATCCACCAGGAAATTCCTGATGGATGTGAGGGCAGCAGGCCATGCACAGGAAGGATGGCGCCGGCAAGGGTGGGGACGGGAAGATCGGGAGGGAGACGCAGTACGACGGGCGCGCCGCGGTGGCGCGCCCGGGAGGGGGTGCTCAGGCCTGGGTGCCGTTGCGGTAGATGTCCGGACGGGAGATGTGCCAAACGAAATCGCCGCGATTGATGGCCTCGAAGCCACAACGGGCGTACAACCAGGGTGCGGTGGAGGTGGTCAGCATCACCCGGCGCAGCTTTTGCAGGGTTGGGTGCTGGTTACAGGATTCGATCAGCCAGCGGCCCAGGCCCTGGCCGCGCAGGTCATCGATGACGAACACGTCGCACAGGTAACCAAAGGTGGCATGATCGGTCACCACACGGGCGAAACCGATCTGCTGCTTGCCGCGATACAGGCCAAAACACAGACTGTTGGCGATGGCGGTGCGCACGGTGTTGAGGTCGATGCCGGGTGACCAGCTCGAGTGGGTCAGTACGTCATGGATGAGGGGGATATCCAGCCGGTCGGGATCGGTGTCGATGAGAAACTCATCGCGCCGCCAGATCAGGTGATGACTCATGGTCTTTCCTTGCTTAATGGCGTGTTGTCGTAAAGGTCTTGCCGTGATGCTTGCTGCAAAAACAGCTTAAACAGTTTAGAACGTTTCCCATGCGGTGATGCTGTGGCGAGGCCCGCTGGAGCGATCGATACCGCCCGCGGCGCAGGCCGGATCTCGCTGTTGCACGGATGAGTTGCGTTGCGCGGCCGTTCATGATGCCACACCATGGCCGGGCCTGGGCAGGCGCGCCCGGGCAAAACCGGGCAAAAATCGGCCATGCCGGTGTAGTCGCCCTGAAACACCGCTTGCAATTCCGTTACACCTCTTCCTTCACTCCTGGCAGACCATGACTGTACCGTCTTGCGGCCAGACGTCTTTCCCGACGTCCACACCGCGCCCATCTACCAAGGAGAACGACGTGAACAAGACCTCTCTGGCCTGGGCCGCCTGCCTGCTGTTTTCGCTGGTGACAGGCTTGCCCGCCCAGGCGCAAAGCACCTACCCCAGCGCCCCGGTCGCCTATACCCAGCAGCAGCTGGACCAGATGCTGGCGCCGGTGGCACTCTACCCCGATTCCCTGCTGGCCCAGGTATTGATGGCCGCGACCTATCCGCTGGAGGTGGTGCAGGCCCAGCGCTTCGTGGAAGCCCGCCCCGGCCTGCAGGGCGATGGCCTGGCGCGCGCCGTGGCGCCCATGCCCTGGGAACCGAGCGTGAAGTCGCTGGTGCAGTTCCCGGCGGTGCTGGCGATGATGAATGACCGGCTGGACTGGATGCAGCAGCTGGGCCAGGCATTCCTGAGCCAGCAAGGCAACGTGATGGATACGGTGCAGAACCTGCGCGAGCGGGCCCGCATCGCCGGCACGCTCGAATCCAGCCCGCAACAGCGGGTGATGGTCGAGGATGACGACGTGATCGTCATCGAACCCGTCAATCCACAGGTGGTCTATGTGCCCTACTACAACCCGGTGGTCGTCTATGGCAGCTGGTGGTGGCCGTCGGCCCCGCCGGTCTACTGGACGCCGCCGCCGCGCTATCGTCCGCCCAGCTATCAACCGGGTTTCTCGGCCAGCATCAGCTTTGGCGTGGGGATAGGCGTGATGAGCGCCGTCTACGGCGATGCCCGCCCGGACTGGCACCATCGCCAGGTGATGGTGAGCCAGACCAGGATCACCAACATCAACAACACAAATATCAATAATACCAATATCATCAATAACAATAGATTCGTTAACAATAACGTCAACAGCAACCGCAACGTGACCATGAACCAGCACCCGGTCGTCTGGCATCACGATGCCCGCTATGGCGGGGGCGGTCGCTACGCCCAGCAGGCAGCCCCGGCGCTGGCGCAGGCGCAGGTGCAGGCGCCCCGCCCGGCCATCGCACCGGCACCGGTGCCGGCGAATGTGCAGCAGCGCATCGCACAGGATGACCAGGCGCGCCAGCGCCAGGCGTTTGAGCAGCAACGCCAGCGCGAGCAGCAGGCCAACGACCAGCAGCGTCAACGCGAACAGATGATCCGCGACCAACAGCGTCAGCACGAGCAGCAATCCCAGGACCAGCGCCAGCAGCAACAGGCGCAGGAAAGGCAGATGCAAATGCAGATGCAACAACGCCAGCAGCAGATGCAGCAGCAACAACAGCAGCGCGAGCAACAGCTGCGCCAACAGCAGATGCAGGACCAGCAACGCGGGCAACAGATGCGGCAGATGCAGCAGATGCGCCAGCAGCAGCACGATCAGCAGCAACGCCAGCAACAACAGGTCCGTGGGCAGCAGGAGCAGGCGCACCGGGAACAGCAGGCGCATCAGCGGGCGCCACAGCCCCATCCCCAGGCGCAGCACAACGACCACAATGAGCGCAACGCGCATCGGGACGAGCACCGCGACGAGCGCGGCTGATCGCCGGCAGGTCCGGTTGTGGCGGCCCGCCTCGCGCATGGATTGCCTTGCAGCAAACATGCGGGAGCGCGGGCGGCTTCGGTTATAATGTCGGGTTTTCCGCAGCGCCCGCCCCAGTGTTCAGTGTGCGTGGCGCCCTGCGACGAGCGGCGCATGCAAGGCCAAGGCCAGCAGGGCCTGGATCATCCAGCCCCGGCAGCATCAGCCGCCCTCACCCGACTCCGACTCCGACCGAACCGATATGCAAGAACCCAGCAACGAACTCCATGACGATGCCGCCCAGGCCGCATCCCCGGCCGACGATGCCGCCGATGCCGGCAGCCGCAAGGCCTCGTCCGAACTGATCGCGCGCGAGGTCAAGCGCCGTCGTACCTTCGGCATCATTTCCCACCCTGACGCCGGCAAGACCACGCTGACCGAAAAGCTGCTGCTGTTCTCGGGCGCGATCCAGCTGGCCGGCACTGTCAAGGCGCGCAAGAGCGGCCGCCATGCGACCTCGGACTGGATGGAAATCGAAAAGCAGCGCGGCATTTCTGTCGCCAGCTCGGTGATGCAGTTCGAATACCGCGATCACGTGGTCAACCTGCTCGACACGCCCGGTCACCAGGACTTTTCCGAGGATACCTATCGCGTGCTGACCGCCGTGGACTCGGCACTGATGGTGATCGACGCCGCCAAAGGCGTCGAGGCGCAGACCATCAAGCTGCTCAACGTCTGCCGCCTGCGCAGCACGCCCATCCTCACGTTCATCAACAAGCTCGACCGCGAGGGTCGGGCGCCCATCGAGCTGCTCGACGAAATCGAAAGCGTGCTGCAGATCCAGTGCGCGCCGATGACGTGGCCGATCGGTATGGGTAAATCGTTCAAGGGCGTGTATCACCTGGTGAACGACACGGTGCAACTGTTCGACCCGAACGCCGACAGCGAGAAGGG
>JAFAMT010000149.1 GCA_019233085.1 Herbaspirillum sp. | reverse complement strand
GGATGATGCACGCCAGGCAGTCAGTTTTGGTGCCGACGGCATCGTCGTATCCAACCACGGCGGTCGGCAGCTCGATGGCGTGCTGTCGACGGCACGCGCATTGCCCGAGATCGCCAGCGCTGTCAAAGGCGACCTGGCGATCCTGGTAGACTCGGGGGTGCGTTCGGGACTCGACGTGGTGCGGATGTTGGCACTGGGTGCCGACACCGTGATGCTGGGCCGCGCGTTCATCTACGCACTGGCCGCCGAGGGGCAGGCCGGTGTGGAAAACCTGCTCGGCCTGTTTGCCAAGGAAATGGAGGTGGCCATGACCTTGACCGGGGCGCGCCGGATCAGCGATATCAGTGAGGACAGCCTGGTGCGGTCGTCGCTCGCGTCGCACTCGTCGCACTCGTCGCGCTCGTCACCTTCGTCGCGTTGAACGACCTGGCGCCGCCCCCGGCGAGGAGGATGTCCCGGTTGAGCAGTGCACACCCGAATTTGCCGTAGCAAGATTCTCGACGTCACTGCTCCCGAAAAAGCGTGGCAGATGCCTCCGATGGCTCAGCCCGCCATGGCCAGGGCCAGGCTTTCCTCCCTCCAGCCCCGGATGCGTTCGGTATCGATCCTGAACAGGTCCAGTGCCCGGCTCACCGAATGTTCCACGATGTCATCGATGGTCTTGGGCTTGGCGTAGAACGCCGGTACCGGGGCACAAACGATGGCGCCGGCTTCGGTGACGCTGCACAGGTTGCGCAGGTGGATCAGATTGAACGGCGTTTCCCTGGCCATCAGCACCAGGGGCAGGCGCTCCTTGAGCACCACATCGGCGGCGCGGGTCAGCAAGGTACTGGTGACACCGCTGGCGATCTCGCCCACGGTGCGCATCGAGCAGGGCGCCACCAGCATGCCCAGCGTGCGAAATGAACCGGAGGCGATGCAGGCGCCGACGTCGCCGATAGGGTGGACCACATCGGCCAGCGCATGCAGCTCCTGGCGCGACAGTTGCGACTCGTACTCCCGTGTCAGTTCCCCGGCCTTCGAGATGACCAGGTGCGTTTCGATGCCCAGCGCGCGCAGCATGCGCAGGGCGTGCTCGGCATAGATGATCCCGGTGGCGCCGGTGATGCCGACGATGAGGCGTCGGCGGCCGCGTTCATGGCGGTTATTCATCGCTCTCTCCCAGCGCGTCAAAAAGCGCCGGTGCGAAGGGGCGCGGATCGACTTCCTTGAACTGTGCGCGCTTGAACTCATCGCGCAGCGCGAACGGCGCCGTGC
This sequence comes from Herbaspirillum sp., assembly GCA_019233085.1. Lineage (GTDB taxonomy): Bacteria > Pseudomonadota > Gammaproteobacteria > Burkholderiales > Burkholderiaceae_D > Herbaspirillum. The sequence continues at coordinate 3,083 of JAFAMT010000149.1, read as the reverse complement.
AGTCGAACACCATCTTGCAGGTGACGCCGCGTGTCGGCAGGGCCGGGTTGAACTCCGGGGATTGCGAAGGATCGAGCACGTGGCCATTGACCTTGGGCAGCAGCATGGTCGACATGTCGCCCTGGAAGCGTGTGGTCATGGCCCAGAGGACGTCGTCGCTGTCGAAGGGGTCGACATCGTCGTCCACCACGATCACGTGCTTGAGCTCGGCGTAGGCGGCAAACGCGATCAGGGCGGCCTGGCGGGCGCGACCATCGTCGAGCGCCCGGGTCTTCTTCACTTGCAGCACCGCCAGCAGCTTGCCACCGCCGGCCGTATGGGCATACACCTGCTTGACGAAACCCGGCATGGCCGCTTGTACCGCCTTGTAGATGCTGGCCTCGGTAGGAATGCCCGCCAGGCTGGTGTGTTCTTCGCCCGGGCCCACCAGCGTCTGCAGGATGGCGCCGTGGCGCATGGTCACGGCCTTGACCTTGATGACCGGCAGCGATGGATTGGCCGGACCGGTATAGCCGGGGAACTCCGGCATTGCCCGGCCGGTGTTGGTATGCACGTCTTCGCGCATGCGCACGCCGGGCAGGATTTCACCTTCGATGACGATCTCGGCCCGAGCGATCGATTTCTGGCCGACGCTGACTGCCTCCACCAGTTCGACCGGCCTGCCACGCAGGCCGCCGGCGATGGCCAGCTCGTCATAGCCGAACGGTGTGGTCGGCGCTTCGAAACAGGCGCCGATATGGATAGCTGGATCCAGGCCCATGTTGATGGTGACCGGCAGCGCTTGCCCGCGCGATTCGGCCTTCTTGCTGAACACGTCGATGTGGCGGTCCGGCGCGAAGAAGATGGAGAGCTCATCGCGCCCTTGTACACACAAGCGGTGTATGGTGACGTCGCTGTGGCCCTCGTCGGGATCGGTGCCCAGCACCAGACCCATGCAAAAGAACGGACCGGCATCCTCTTCGGTATTGGTGGGGGCGGGCAGGAGCGTGCGCAGGTCGAAGCCCGGGTCGCTGGCCAGATGCACGATCTCTTGCGAGGGCGCCTGTCCACGCGGCACCAGCACCGGGGGGATAGCCTCTTCGATCGCCCGGGCCATGCGCTGGGTCAGGCGCGATGGCGCGCAGTCCAGCAGCAGGCCGACGCGTTTGCGGCTGGCCAGCAGACCCACCAGTACCCGGCTGCCCGGATAGCCCTTGATGCGGTTGAACATCATCGCCGGCCCCAGTCGGGTAGGGCGGGCGACGGTGCCGCCGGCGCCGATGCGCTTGTAGACGCCGGCCAGTTCGGCGTGCGGATCGACCTCGCGGCTGGTTTCAATGAACTGACCCGGCACGCGCTCAAGACGGGCCAGCGCACTGCGCAGGTCTTCGCGGTCTTCGCTTGCCAATGGGTGTTGTTGATCGGTCGGCATGGTGCACTCCTTGTTGTTGACAGGCTCCATTACACGTCCGGCCATTGATACGATCAATCCGGATAAAATGCCTTATTTAATAAGATATTCTTATCAATTGAAGGGGCGCCCGTGGATTTCCGCCAATTTCGTACCTTCGTCGCCGCCGCCGAGGAGCAGCATTTTGCCCGTGCTGCCGAGCGGCTAGGGATCGCCCAGCCGGCGGTGACGCAGCAGATCAAGGCGCTGGAAAGCGCATTGGGTTATCGGTTGTTCCGGCGCGCAGGGCGGGGGATCGTCCTCAGCGATGCCGGCCAGGCCTTTCTCCATCATGCACGCCAAGCCCTGGCCAGCGCCGACATGGCTGCCATCGTCGGGCGCCGGGCCAGTCGCGGCGAACTGGGACGCTTGTGCATCGCCTATACGCACTCGACCATGCAGGAGGCCGAGCTGCCGTCCTTGCTGCGGCGCTTCACCCAGGCCTTCCCCGACATCGACCTGGAATTGCACGCCCTGACCGTCCAGGAGCAACTGGCGGCCCTGGAGGACGAGCGCATCGACGTCGCCTTCCTGCGCACGCCGCTGGGCGAGGTGTCCAACACCATCCGGCTCACGGCGTTCTCGCATACCGTGCTGGACGTGGTGCTGCCGGCCGGCCATCGTCTGGCGGCGGCGCGCAGGATCGATCTGCGTGATCTGGCCGGGGATCGCCTGGTCATGGTCAACGACCCACCGGGCGTGGGACTGGGACAACATGTCTTGCAGCTATGCGCCGATGCGGGCGTGCATCCCTCGGCGTTATTGCGGGCGCCCGATGCGGTCACGGTGTTGGCGCTGGTATCTGCCGGCTTGGGGGTGGGGTTGGTGCCGAGCACCTTGTCCCGCTTCGGTGGCGCCGGCGCGATCTTCCGGCCGCTGACGGCAGCCAACAAATTCTCCGAAGTCGTCATCGCCACGCGGCTACTGGATCGTTCTGCCACTGTTATCCAGTTGCTGGCGCTGGCCCGGCAGGTGGCTGCGCCGAGATCGGCTGTACCCCGATAGCGTTCGGCATCGCTCTGTGGAAGTTCGCACTACAATGGTGAAAAAACTAACATTTGGGACGATATGACGAGAACGCCTGGAGTTGCACCCCACCCACGCCTGATTCGCCCCGGGATGACGGCGGCCGGGATCGAGCGCTTCGCCACCGGCCTGAACCATCTGCGAGCCGGCCATGAGTAAGGATTGCCTTCAAACAGCTGCCATGGCGCAGGATGTCGCCCATCCGGCCGCGCGCTTGATGGTGTTGTGCTGCTTGCTGGTGTTCATGGCGCAGATGGCGACCACCGTCTACCTGCCCTCGCTGCCGGTAGTGATGCGCGAACTGGCGATGAGCCAGAGCCTGGTGGAGATCTCCATCTCCGGCTTTGTGGTCGGCGCCGCGTTGCCGGTGCTGTTCTGGGGATCGGCCGCCGATCGCTGGGGCCGCCGCGGTCCCTTGCTGGCTTCGCTGGCGTTGTTCGTGCTGTGCAGTGCGTTGCTGGCTGTCGCAGACAGCGCTGCGGCGCTGCTGTTTCTGCGGGTGCTGCAGGGCATCGGGGCCGGCGGCGCTGCGATCATCGCCCGCATCATTGTCCGCGATCACTGGAGCGGCGACGAGCTGGCGCGCCGGCTGTCGGTGCTGTCCATCGCCTTTATCACCGCGCTGGGG
>JAFAMT010000137.1 GCA_019233085.1 Herbaspirillum sp. | reverse complement strand
GAATTCGGTGATCGTCTAGCTCGGCTCGACCTTCCTGAGCCTGGTGCTGGCGGTGCCGGCGGCCTACTCGATGGCTTTCTTCCCGACCGGCCGCACGCAGAAGCTCTTGCTGTGGATGCTCTCCACCAAGATGATGCCGGCCGTGGGCGTGCTGGTGCCGATCTACCTGCTGGCCAAGAACACCGGCATGCTCGATACGGTCACTGGCCTCACCATCATCTACACGCTCATCAACCTGCCCATCGCAGTGTGGATGGCCTTCACCTACTTCAATGACGTTCCCAAGGAAATCCTGGAGGCGGCCCGCATCGATGGTGCCAACGCCTGGCAGGAAATGATCTATCTCCTGTTGCCCACCGCCATGCCGGGGCTGGCCTCGACCGCCTTGCTGCTGGTCATCCTGTCCTGGAACGAGGCCTTCTGGAGCCTGAACCTGACCAGCGTCAACGCGGCGCCGCTGACGGTCTTCATTGCCTCGTATTCCAATCCGGAAGGCCTGTTCTGGGCCAAGCTGTCGGCCGCATCGTTGCTGGCCATCGCCCCCATCATGGCGCTGGGCTGGCTGGCGCAGAAGCAGCTGGTGCGCGGCCTGACCTTTGGCGCGGTGAAGTGATGATGACCCGTCAGGCGATTACCCACCTGGTCTGTGATTGCGACGGCGTGCTGCTCGACAGCGAGAGCATCGCGCTGGCAGTGCTGCATCGCGAGCTGCTGCCGCTGCTGCCGGCCTGGCCCGATGCCGACGAGGCGTCGCATGTGCTGGAGCAACGCAGCCAGGTGCTGCATGACGCCATCGCCAACCGCCTGGGCATGTACACCGACGTGCTGCTCGCGGAGGTGGACATGGAGTTCGAGCTGGGCATGCAGGCCGCGCAGATGGAACGCATCCACGCCACGGTGGCGCTGGCCTGCAGCGAGCAGGCGCAACCGGTGCCGGGCATCGTCGACGCCCTGGGGGCGATCCGCCTGCCGCGCGCGGTGGCCAGCAACAGTGATGCGCCGCGCATCGAGGCCGGCCTGCGGCGCTGCGGCCTGTATCCGCAGTTTGCCGGGCGCATCTACAGCGCCCATGCCGTGGCCAGGCCCAAGCCAGCCCCCGATGTCTACCTGGCGGCAGCGGCCGGCTTCGGTGTCGATCCGGCGCGCTGCGTGGCGGTCGATGACAGCGTCACCGGCGTACGCGCGGCCGCTGCGGCCGGCATGCACGTGCTGGGCTTCACCGGTGTGGCGCATGACCGCAAGGCGATGGCGCGGCGCCTGCGCGAGGCCGGCGCGCATCAGGTATTCGAGGACATGAAGCAGTTCCCGCAACTGATCAGCGAATTGATCTGGCTGCGCTAGACCCATTCGCCGAGCGATGCGGTACCCACCCCACAACAAGACCCCGAGGAGACAGACATGGCAGCAGTGAGCATCAGGAACCTGGCCAAGCGCTACGACGACAACGAAGTCATGCGCGACATCAACCTGGAGATCGAGGATGGCGAGTTCGTCGTCTTCGTCGGCCCCTCGGGCTGCGGCAAGTCGACCCTGCTGCGCATGATCGCGGGCCTGGAAGAGATCAGCGATGGCGACCTCGACATCGGCACGCGCCGCATGAATGAGGTGCCGGCCTCCAAGCGCGGCGTGGCCATGGTGTTCCAGTCCTACGCGCTGTATCCGCACATGAGCCTGTACGACAACATGGCCTTTGGCCTGAAGATCGCCGGCAAGTCCAAGGCCGAGATCGACGCCGCCGTGCAGCACGCCGCCAAGATCCTGCACATCGACCACCTGCTGGACCGTAAGCCCCGTGCGCTCTCCGGCGGCCAGCGCCAGCGCGTGGCCATCGGCCGCGCCATCACGCGCCAGCCCAGCGTGTTCCTCTTCGACGAGCCGCTCTCCAATCTCGATGCCGCCCTGCGCGTGAAGATGCGCCTGGAGTTCGCCAAGCTGCACGACGACCTCAAGACCACCATGATCTACGTGACCCACGACCAGATCGAGGCCATGACCCTGGCCGACAAGATCGTGGTGCTCTCGGAGGGTCGCATCGAACAGGTCGGCTCGCCCCAGACCCTGTATCACCATCCGGCCAACCGCTTCGTGGCCGGCTTCATCGGTTCGCCCAAGATGAACTTCATCGATGGCAGCGTGGTGGCCCTGCAGGCCGATGGCGTGCAGGTGCAATTGCCGGGCGGCGGCACCCAGTGGGCAGCCGTGGACGGCAGCGGTCTGCAGCTCGGCCAGAAGGTGACGCTGGGCGTGCGCCCCGAGCATCTCAACATCGCCCAGGGCCAGGCCGCCTTGCAGGCGCGCTACTCGGCACTGGAGTTGCTGGGTGATTTTTCCTATCTCTATGCCGCCTGCGAAGGTGCCGACGATGCCCTGATCCTGCGCGTACCGGACAGTCTCGACGTCCCGCACGGCAGCATCATCGGCCTGGCCGCCGAGCCGGCACGCTGCCACCTGTTCGACCAGCAGGGGCGGGCATTGCCGCGCCTGGCATCGAGCGTGGCGGCCCCCGCCGAGCGCAAGCACTGAGCACCTGGCTGCAACGAATTCAACGTCATCGACAAGGACACGGCATGACCCGCATTGCCTCCCCCCACGAGCAGGACCGCGCCGATAGCCTGACCTGGCTGCACATCGGCGCCGGCTCTTTCCACCGCGCCCACCAGGCGGTCTATCTCAATTCCCTGCGCGAGAGTGGCGCCGATCGCCGCTGGCAGCTGGCGCTGGCCAACATCCGCGCCGACATGAGCCCGCTGCTCGATGCCCTGGCGCGCCAGCAGGGCCAGTACACGCTGGAGACCGTCACGCCCGACGGCCAGCGCAGCTACCAGCGCATCGGCGCCATCGGCCGCATCCTGCCCTGGGACGAACAGCTCACGCAACTGACCGCCGCCGGTGCCGAGGAACGCACCCGCATCATCTCCTTCACCGTCACCGAGGGCGGCTACTACCTGGACCACCAGTACCGGCTCGATACCGCCAACGCCGACCTGGCCGACGACCTGCGCTGCGCGCTCGATGGCAGCGGGGCGCCGCGCACCATCTACGGCGCCATCGCCGCCATCCTGCAGGCGCGCAGCCAGTCGCATCCGCAGGCGGCGCTGACGCTGCTGAACTGCGACAACCTGCGTCACAACGGCGAGCGTTTCCGCGATGGCTTGCGCCAGTTCCTGGTGCTGCGTGGCGAGACGGCGCTGGTGGCCTGGATGGAGGCCCATACCACCAGCCCCAATGCCATGGTCGACCGCATCACGCCGCGCCCGACCCCGGCCGTGGCCGAGCGTGTGAAGCAAGCCACCGGCGTCGACGATCCCTGCGCGCTGATGGGCGAGTCCTTCATCCAGTGGGTGATCGAGGACGACTTCAAGGCTGGCCGTCCGCGCCTGGAAGCCGCCGGCGTGGAGATGGTGGCCTCGGTGCTGCCTTACGAAGAGGCCAAGATCCGCATCCTCAATGCCAGCCACAGCTGCATCGCCTGGGCCGGTACGCTGGCGGGCCTGCAGTACATCCACGAGGGGACGTTGCGCGCCGACATCCGCCAGATGGCGCACGATTACGTGACGCAGGACGTCATCCCCTGTCTCACGCCCAGCCCCATCGACCTGGCGGCCTATCGCGATACCACGCTGGCGCGCTTCTCCAACCCCGCCATCCAGGATACCAACCAGCGCGTGGCCGCCGATGGCTATTCCAAGATTCCCGGCTTCATCCGTCCGACCCTGCAGGAGAGCCTGGCGGCCGGGCGCATGCCGCGTGCCACGGCGCTGTTGCCGGCGCTGTTCCTGGTGTTCCTGCAGCGCTGGAACGAGGGCCGGCTGCCTTACGAATACCAGGATGGCATCTTCGACCCGGTGGCGGCACGCAGCATGCTGGCGGCGGCCGATCCGGTGCAGGCCTACTGCCAGGACGCTGTGCTGTGGGGCGAGCTGGCCGGTGATGCGCGCCTGGTCGAGCTCATCCGCACGGCGCTGCAGCGCTTGCATCAATGGCTGGGGCAGGCCCGCTAAAGCTGTCCGTGGCGAGGCAAGGCGGCATAGAATGGCCGTTCAAAAACGATAAACGAGGAGCACCATGTATCTTGGGATAGACCTGGGTACGTCGGAAGTCAAGGCGGTGGTGATCGGCAGCGATGGCACGCTGCTGGCACTGGCCGGCACCACGCTCAATGTGTCGCGCCCGCATCCGCGCTGGTCGGAACAGGCGCCGTCGGACTGGTGGCAGGCGGCCTGTGAGACGGTGGACAAGTTGCGGGCCCAGCTGGGCGCCGAGCGTTTCCGTTCCATCCGCGCCATCGGCCTGTCGGGCCAGATGCATGGCGCCGTGCTGCTCGATGCCGAGGACGTGGTGCTGCGCCCGGCCATCCTGTGGAGCGATTCGCGCAGCGCGCCGGAATGCGCCGAGCTCAGCCGTCGCGCGCCGCGCCTGCATGGCATCGCCGGCAACCTGGCCATGCCGGGATTCACCGCGCCCAAGCTCTTGTGGGTGGCGCGGCATGAGCCGCAACTGTTTGCACGCATCGCCACCGTGCTGCTGCCCAAGGACTGGTTGCGACTGAAGATGACCGGACAGAAGGTCTCCGATCCGTCGGATGCGGCCGGCACCCTCTGGCTGGATGTGGAAGGCCGCAACTGGTCCGATGAATTGCTGGCGGCCAGCGGCATGCGGCGCGAGCAGATGCCGGCCCTGGTCGATGGCAGTGCCGTCTCGGGCTACCTGCTGCCGGAGGTGGCGCAGGCCTGGGGACTGGGCAGCGACGTCATCGTGGCCGGCGGCGCCGGCGATGGGGCGGCCAGTGCCGTGGGTATCGGTGCGGTCAGGCCGGGTGATGGCTTTTTATCGCTGGGGACTTCGGGGGTGCTGTTCGTGGTCAACGATCGCTTCCGCCCCAATCCCGGTCGCGCCATCCATGCCTTCTGCCATACCCTGCCGCAGCGCTGGCACCAGATGAGCGTGATGCTGTCGGCCGCCAGTTGCCTGCGCTGGTTCTGCCGTCTGTGTTCGGTGGACGAGAAGAGCCTGCTGGCCGAGATCGAGCAGCTCGACGATGAAGCGCGCGAGAACGCGCCGCTGTTCCTGCCCTACCTGTCGGGCGAGCGCACGCCGCATAACGATCCCTATGCCACCGGGGCATTCCACGGCCTGACACCGGAACACCAGCGCGCCGCGCTCGGTTACGCCGTGCTCGAAGGCGTGGCCTTCGGCATGGTCGATGGACTCGATGCCTTGCGTGCGGCCGGCACCGATGTGGCCGAGTTGTCGCTGGTCGGTGGTGGCGCGCGCAGTCGCTATTGGGCCCAGTTGCTGGCCGATGCGCTGGATGTGCGCATCGTCACCCATGTGGGTAGCGAAGCCGGCGGCGCACTGGGTGCGGCGCGCCTGGCCTGGCTGGCCGATGGTGGAAACGAGGAGGAGGTCTGTCGCAAACCGGCCCGGCAGGCCTTGTACCTGCCGGATGCAGCGCGCCATCGTGGGCTGCAGCTGCGCCTGCGGCGCTATCGCGATATCTATGCACCGTTCCCGCCTTTGCAGGGGGAGGGCGCAACGGCAGGCTAGGCCTGCCGTTGGTACGGACTGACTTGCTACGGGCTTATTTGCGCTTGAACTTGAAGACCGAGATCGCCTGCAGCAAGCGCATGGTCTGTTCTTCCAGGCTGGTGGCGGCGGACGCCGCTTCTTCCACCAGCGAGGCATTCTGCTGGGTGCTGGCATCCATATGCGTGATGGCTTCGTGCACCTGGTTGATGCCGGCACTCTGTTGCAGCGTGGCTTCACTGATCTCACCCATGATGCCCGAGACGCGCTGCACCGAGGCCACGATCTCGCGCATGGTGCTGCTGGCCTGCTCCACCTGGCGATTGCCGACGTCGACCTTTTCCACCGAGTCATCGATCAACTGCTTGATTTCCTTGGCCGCCGCCGCCGAGCGTTGCGCCAGCGAGCGCACTTCGGATGCCACCACGGCAAAGCCGCGTCCCTGTTCGCCGGCACGGGCCGCTTCCACGGCGGCGTTGAGCGCCAGGATGTTGGTCTGGAAGGCGATGCTGTCGATCAGGCCGATGATGTCCACGATCTTCCGGGACGATTCGCTGATCTCGTTCATCGTGGTACCCGTACTGGCCACGGCGTCACCCCCCTTCATGGCGATGGAGGAGGCAGTACCGGCCAGTTCGTTGGCCTGCACGGCGTGATCGGCATTCTGGCGCACCGTCGAGGACAGCTGCTGCATGCTGGAGGCGGTCTCTTCCAGGTTGGCCGCCTGCGCCTCGGTGCGGCGTGACAGGTCGATGTTGCCGGAGGCGATCTCGCGCGTGGCCAGCGTGATGCTTTCCACATTGGAGCGCACGTCACCGATGATGGCGGTGAGGTTGATCGTCATCTGCCGCAGCGATGCCAGGAGGCGTCCCAGTTCGTCATGGCGACCGGGTTCGATGCGCACCGACAGGTCGCCACCGGTGATGGCGTGGGTGATGTCCAGGGCCTGATGCAGCGGCTTGATGAGGGCATGGCGCAGGGCGATCCATTGCACGATGGAGATCACCGCCGAGGCGGCTGCCAGCGCGCTGATCCACCACTGGTGCAGCGTGACACCGGCGAACACCACGGCCAGCTGGATGGCCAGCATGACCCCCATGGACAGGTTCAGGCGGGTATTCAACTGCAGGCGCGAGAGCTTGCCCAGCCAGCCCGCCAGACCGGTGCGCACCACTTCTCCGCGATGCAGGGCGATGCCCTTGGCCTGGCCACGCCGGATGTCGGCATACAGTGCCTCGGCGGCCTTGACCTCATCGCGCTGGGGACAGGTACGCACCGACATGTAGCCGATCACCTGGCCGTTTTCGCGGATCGGCGAGACGTTGGCGCGCACCCAGTAGTGGTCGCCATTCTTGCAGCGGTTCTTGACCAGGCCGGTCCAGGGCGTACCGCCCTTGATGGTGGCCCACATGTCGGCGAAGGCCTCGCCGGGCATGTCTGGATGGCGGATCAGGTTTTGCGGCGCGCCCAGCAATTCCTGCTCATCGAAACCACTGACCTCGATGAAGTAGGGATTGACATAGGTGATATTGCCCTTGAGATCGGTTTTGGAAACGATGGCTCTACCATCGACCAACAGGCGTTCGGTGCCCGTGACCGGCATATTGATGCGCATCTTTTATCCCCGTATAAAGTTGCCGCGACGTGATGGAAAGCAACCAGATTGGCGGGCGCAGATGCGCAGCGTGCGGCGCGTCCCTCTCTCCCGTGGGGAACGCGCGCTACGACAGCCTGGCAGCAGGAGCCGCCATCGTCAGACGAGCTTGTCTGTGTCTTGCGACGGGCTGTCGAACCCTCTGGAGGGCTTTCCGAAGACTGTAGTGTAAGTCGGATAGAAGGAACAGTACATGACCACCGTCAACAGGATGGAGATCGGCAGCAGCACGAAGAAGACCGCACTGAGGCTGCCTGTGGCCAGGGTGATGGCCATGCTGATGATGGTGGGCACCACGACGGCGATCACGATCCAGGCCAGGCCGTAGACCAGGAAGGCGCCGCCGGCGCGGCGCACGCTGAAGAAGCTGTAGAACAGCGCCTTGCCCAGCGGCATCTGCTGCCACATGATCAGCGGTGCGGCATACCAGAAGGCCATGGCCGCCGGCACATAGAGGGCGGCGGCGATGAGCATGGCGATGCGCATGCTGCCGGCCGCGCTTTCCAGTTCCTTGGTGGAAAGACCACCGCCCATCATGGCCTGCCAGAACACACCGCCATCGGCCAGGGCCGAGGCCGCCACCACGATGGTGGCCACCAGCAGGTAGAGCAGGCCCAGCTTGAGGAGGGTGTTGCGCACCGGGCTGCGGAAGGCCAGCAGCAGCAGGTTGGGGTAGACCCGCTCGCCCTTCTCGACCTGGGCGCAGGCCTGCATGAAGGACATCGAGAACAGCGGGATCAGGATCAGCGGCAGCATCTGGCCGAGCACGGGAATGATGCCCAGCAGCAGCATCAGGAACATGTAGGTCAGAAACAGCGTGGACATCTCGGCCGGCTGCTTGCGAAACAGTGCAAAGCCTTGCTTGACCCAGGACCAGCCGGTATGTGCGGGGATCTTTTCCATAAGTCCAGTCGTTACAGCGCCGGCGGCGCTTCCTTGATGCGCAGGCGCAGGATGCGTTCGAAATGGGCGGGATCGTGCGGCGTGAGCATCTCGGCCTCGCGCGGCAGATAGAAATCATACAGGCGCGAGAGCCAGAAGCGCAGCGCGGCCGCGCGCAGCATCGGCTGCCAGGCGACGCGCTCGGCATCCGAGAATGACCGCACGGCACGGTAGGCCGCCAGCATGGCATCGGCGCGGGCCTGGTCGAGCACGCCGGTGTCCAGCGCCACGCACCAGTCGTTGACGGTCACGGCCAGGTCGAAGAGCCAGGTGTCGCAGCCGGCGAAGTAGAAATCGAAGATGCCCGAGAGCTGCTCGCCCACGAACATGGCGTTGTTGCGGAACAGGTCGGCATGCACCGGGCCGCGTGGCAGGGCGCGGTAGTCGGCGGTGGCGGCGAAGTCCTTCTGGTATTGCACCTCGTCGGCCAGGAGGCTGCCCAGCTCGGCCGGCAGGAAGGGCAGGACCGCCGGCGTGGTCTCCAGCCACCAGGCCAGGCCGCGCAGGTTGGGCTGCATGATCTTGAAGTCCTTGGCCGCCAGGTGCATGCGCGCCAGCATGTCGCCCAGCGCGGCGCAATGCACCGGCTGCGGGTCGAGCTGGGATTGGCCTTCGAGCTTGCTGACGATGGCCGCCGGCTTGTCGTTGAGCAGATTGACGATGGCGCCCTTGTCATTGGGCACCGGTGCCGGTACCGGGATGCCGCGTTGCGCCAGGTGGCGCATGAGCTCCAGGTAGAAGGGCAATTGTTCGATGTGCAGTTTCTCGAACAGGGTCAGCACGTATTCGCCGCTGTCGGTGCCGATGAAGAAGTTGCTGTTCTCGATACCCGAGGAAATGCCCTTGATCGAGGTGGCGCGGCCCAGCGGGAATTGTTGGATCCAGTCGGAGAGTTGGTCCAGACTGACCGGTGTAAAGACTGCCATGACGAAATTGAAAGAGTGGTACGTGATGATGCATGCGCATGCCGGGATGAGCGGCAGGCAAGCGGAAAGCCGGCTATTGCGTGCGCCTTCCGGTTCCGGGACCGGCTGCCCAGTGCAGCCGGGGTGATGTCCGCCGGCCTGGACCGGGCGGGGCAACGGTAGTGCTTACTTCTTGCTGTCGGTGTCGCCGTCCTGTTGCGGCTTCTTGACGCCCCAGTCGAACTCGCCGACCTTCCATTGGGGATTGGTACCCGGTGCGCTGGGCGCATCGCCCGGCGTGGCGGTGCCCACGCTCTGGGGACGCAGGTAATAGGTGCTGGGACCGGACTTGACCTCGATTTCCTTGACCTGGCCGTGATCGCGGCGTTCCTTGATGCTGTTGCCCTGGGTGCGCGCATCATCGCCCGGTTTGCGGATGGTCACGGCCGGCGGTTCGCCTTCTTCCAGCTTTTCCAGCTCGGGTGGCGGCGGCGCAGGCTGGGCAGCCAGGCCGGGCGCGGCGGTTTGCGCCACGGCCAGCGGCGCAACCAGGCCAGCCGATGCGCACAGCAGCACGGCTGCCAGGGACTCTTTGAACCAGACGTTGGATGGTTTCATGATGTTTGCAGGGAAATGGTGGGTGTTGTTTTGTTCATTGTAGCAAACCATTGTGCCGGGGCTCCTGCGTTTCTTGGCGGCATGATCAGGAAGACAACATCCTCGCGGACAGAAAAAAGCCCGTGACTTTCGCCACGGGCCCGGGTTGGCAAGGGTTCGCCACGCTCAGAGGAACATCCCGCTCTGCCGTTCGGACTCGATCTGGGTCTCCTCGGCCGGCGTGGTCTTCTCGGCATGGAATTTCTGGATCGCCGCCAGCACCTCGGCCGGATCGTCGATGACTTGCAGCAGGTCCACGTCCTTGGGGGAGATCATGCCGTCGTCCACCAGGCGGGTCTTGATCCAGTCCACCAGGCCGGCCCAGAACTCGCTGCCCACCAGGATCACCGGCATCATGCGCGACTTGCCGGTCTGCATCAGGGTCAGTGCTTCGGTGAGTTCATCGAGCGTGCCGAAGCCGCCCGGCAGCACCACATAGGCATCGGCATACTTGACGAAGGCCACCTTGCGGGCGAAGAAATGGCGGAAAGACAGCGAGATGTCCTGCCAGGCATTGCCGTGCTGTTCGTGCGGCAGTTCGATGTTCAGACCCACCGAAGGCGAGGCGCCTTCGTAGGCACCCTTGTTGGCGGCCTCCATGATGCCGGGACCACCGCCGGAAATGACGGCATAGCCGGCATCGGAGATCAGGCGGGCGATCTCCACGCACAGTTGATAATGGGGGTTGTCGGGGCGGATCCGGGCAGAACCGAAGATGGAAACGGCAGGACGCAACTCGGAGAGACGTTCGGTCGATTCGATGAATTCTGCCATAATCGTGAGTACATGCCACGACTCGCGCGCCTTCTTGGCAGTAGCGCGTTCGATGTCTCCCACTTCCCGCAGGCGCGGGACATTCTTTCCTCTCTGTTCCATATGCAAAAAACCTTGTTGTTAGTTGATGGGTCCAGTTACCTGTATCGTGCATTCCATGCCCTGCCCGATATGCGTAACGCTGAGGGCGCGCCCACCGGTGCGCTGTACGGCATCATCAATATGCTGCGCCGCCTGCGCAACGATTATCCCGCAAGTTACGTTGCCTGTGTATTCGACGCCAAGGGCAAGACCTTCCGCGACGATCTCTATCCCGACTACAAGGCCACCCGCAAGTCCATGCCGGAAGACCTGGCCCTGCAGATCGAACCCATCCACACCGCCGTGCGCGCGCTGGGCTGGCCCATCCTGATGGTCGAGGGCATCGAGGCCGATGACGTCATCGGCACCCTGTCGGTACAGGCCACTGCGGCCGGCCTGGAGACCATCATCTCCACCGGTGACAAGGACATGGCCCAGCTGGTCAACGAACACGTTACCTTGGTCAACACGATGAGCAATGAAGTTCTCGACATTGCCGGCGTGACCGCGAAATTCGGCGTGCCGCCCACGCGCATCGTGGACTATCTCAGCCTAATTGGCGACACCGTCGACAATGTGCCGGGCGTGGAAAAATGCGGCCCCAAGACCGCCGTCAAGTGGCTCACCGCCTACGACACGCTCGATGGCGTTATGGCCAATGCCGACAAGATCGGCGGCGTGGTCGGCGAGAACCTGCGTCGCGCGCTGGACTGGCTGCCGCAAGGCCGCGTGCTGGTGACGGTAAAGACCGACTGCGATCTGTCGGCGCATATGGTGGGCATCCTCGAATCGCTGACCATGCAGCCGCAGGACAACGAGACCCTGAAGGAGCTCTTCACCCGCAACAATTTCCGCACCTGGCTGCGCGAGGTCAGCGAGGGCGCGGCATCGTCTGCAGCACCGGCTGCGGCCGCAGGCACGGCCAAGCTGGCCGGGGCCGCCGAAGCGGAATCGCCAACACAGGGTGGCCTGTTCGCCCCGGCCACCGCCGTCGAGTACGAGACCGTCCTGACCGATGCGCAACTGGACCAGTGGATCGCCACCATCGATGCCGCCGAGCTGACCGCGGTCGATACCGAGACCACCTCGCTGGAAGCGATGCAGGCCGAGCTGGTCGGCATCTCGCTGTGCTGTACGCCCGGGCGCGCAGCCTACATCCCGGTAGCGCACAACTACCAGGACGCCCCGGCGCAACTGGCGCGCGAGCACGTACTGGCGCGCCTGAAACCCTGGCTGGAAGACGCCACCAAGCCCAAGCTGGGCCAGCACCTGAAGTACGACAGCCACATCTTTGCCAACTACGGCATCGCCCTGGCTGGCGTCAAGCACGACACGCTGCTGGAATCCTATGTCTTCGAGTCGCACCGCACCCACGACATGGACAGCCTGGCCGCGCGCCACCTGGAGCGCAAGACCATCACCTATGCCGAAGTGTGCGGCAAGGGCGCCTCGCAGATCGGTTTCAATGAAGTGCCCATCGAGCGCGCCACCGAATACGCCGCCGAGGATGCCGAGGTCACGCTGGCCCTGCACCACGCCATGTGGCCGCAGATCGAGCACGACGACAAGCTGCGCTTCATCTATGAAAAGATCGAGGTTCCGACCTCGGTGGTATTGCAGAAGATCGAGCGCAACGGCGTGCTGATCAACCCCGAGATCCTGGGCCAGCAGTCGCACGACCTGGGCCGGCGCATGCTGGAGATCGAGCAGCAGGCCTACGAGCTGGCGGGCCAGCCCTTCAACCTGAATTCTCCCAAGCAGTTGGGCGAGATCCTGTTCGGCAAGCTGGAGCTGCCGGTGGTGAAGAAGACCGCCTCGGGCGCGCCCTCCACCGACGAAGAGGTGCTGCAGAAGCTGGCCGAGGACTACCCGCTGCCCAAGGTGTTGCTGGACTATCGCGGCCTGGCCAAGCTCAAGTCCACCTACACCGACAAGCTGCCCAAGATGATCAACCCGGTCACCGGGCGCGTGCACACCAATTACGCGCAGGCGGTGGCCGTCACCGGTCGCCTGGCCTCCAATGATCCCAACCTGCAGAACATCCCCATCCGCACCGCCGAGGGACGTCGCATCCGCGAAGCCTTCGTCGCCCCCGAAGGCAGCGTGATCGTCTCGGCCGACTATTCGCAGATCGAGTTGCGCATCATGGCGCATATCTCCGAAGACGAGAACATGCTCAAGGCCTTTGCCAACAACGAGGACATCCACCGCGCCACCGCCGCCGAGATCTTCGGCATCGCACCCGAGCAGGTCGAGTCCGAACAGCGTCGCTACGCCAAGGTGATCAACTTCGGCCTGATCTATGGCATGAGCGCCTTCGGCCTGGCCGGCAACCTGGGCATCGAGCGTTCGGCCGCGCAGATGTATATCGACAAGTACTTCCAGCGCTTCGCCGGCGTCAAGCGCTACATGGACGAGACCCGCCTGCAGGCCAAGGCGCGCGGCTATGTGGAAACCGTGTTCGGTCGCCGCCTGTGGCTGCCCGAGATCAATTCGCCCAATGGCCCGCGCCGCCAGGGGGCCGAGCGTGCGGCGATCAATGCGCCCATGCAGGGCACCGCCGCCGACCTGATCAAGCTGGCCATGATCGCCGTGCAGGGCTGGCTGGAAACGGCCGCCCTGAAGACCCGCATGATCATGCAGGTCCACGATGAACTGGTGTTGGAAGTTCCACAACAGGAGCTTGCGTTGGTACGTGAAAAGCTGCCCGAACTGATGAAAAATGTTGCGGAGCTGAAAGTTCCCTTGCTTGCCGAGGTCGGAATCGGTAAGAATTGGGACGAGGCACACTAAATCGGCCAGCCGGCACAAAGCTGCCGGCGAGCTGGGTGGTACATGATCATCCTGGCAACAGCGCCGTCACACCTGGCGTGTGGCGGCGTTGTCTCGTCGATGTACCTTGCAAGTTGATTAACTATCAAGCTGGCAAACTAATAAGCCCGCGCATCGAGAATTAGAAAAACGGCAGGCTGGGGTCGCAACCGCAGGCGGGACAAGACGGGACGACACACTGAGCCGGACCAGGCCTGGTCCGGCACGACGCAGGCCAGGCAGGGAAGCGAGCAGGGGACAAACATCATGGCATAGTCCCGCGTCACCGGCGCGGCGCACCCCCCTCGTCTTTCCGTCCGGTCCGCGATGACCATTGAGGAGGAGACGAGATGAAATCTGGCATGAAAATGGGAACGCGCCTGGGGCTAGGGTTCGCGTGGGTGGTGCTGTTGCTGGTGATCGTCACCGCGTTCGGCATCTTCAACATGCACCAGGTGCAGGGGCGCTTCACCCATGTGGTCGAGGTCAAGAATCCCGAAAGCGCCCTGGTCAAGGACATGATGGAGACCGTGGGTGAGCGCTCCATCTCGCTGCGCAACCTGATGCTGCCGGCCGCGCCCGAGGACGTGGATATCGAGGCACAGTACATCGAGGCCCAGACACTGAAGTACAAGATGGCCGCGCAGAAGCTGCAGGAACTCTTTGCCGGTTCATCCGATACCACCGCCGAGGAAAAGGCTGCCCTGCCCAAGATCCAGGCCCAGGCCGCCAATGCCGAGAAGCTGATCAACGAGGCCGTGGAATTCGGCAAGCGCCGCGAAGCCTATGAACTGGCGCAATTCCTCAAGGAACAATACCTGCCGGTGCAGAAGTCCTGGCAGGTCGAGCTCAAGGCCCTGGCCGCGCTCGAAGACAAGCTCAACAAGGAAGCCGCCGAGTCCAGCGCCGGCGCCTACGCGCGGGCGCGCCTGCTGATGCTCGTCATCAGTGCCGTGGGCGTGATCACCGCCATCCTGGCCGCGGTGTGGCTGACCCGCCATCTGCTGCGCAAGCTGGGCGGCGAACCCGACTATGCGGTGCAGATCGCCGGCCAGATCGCCGAGGGTGACCTGGCCGTGGTCATCCATACCCGTAGCGGCGACAACGACAGCCTGATGGCCGCCATGCGGGTCATGCGCGACAAGCTGGCCGCCATCGTGGCCGAGGTGCGCAAGGGTTCCGAGACCATCACCACCGCCTCTGCCGAGATCGCGCGCGGCAATCTCGACCTGTCCTCGCGCACCGAGCAGCAGGCCGGTGCCCTGGAGGAAACCGCTTCCTCGATGGAACAGTTGAATTCCACCGTCAAGCAGAACGCCGAGAACGCCCACCAGGCCAACGACCTGGCGCTGGCCGCCTCCGATGTGGCGGTGCAGGGCGGCAGCATCGTCTCGCAGGTGGTGCAGACCATGCAATCGATCAACGACTCGTCGCAGAAGGTGGCCGACATCGTCAGCGTCATCGACGGCATCGCCTTCCAGACCAATATCCTGGCCCTGAACGCTGCTGTCGAAGCCGCGCGCGCGGGCGAACAGGGACGCGGCTTTGCCGTCGTGGCTTCCGAGGTGCGCTCGCTGGCCCAGCGCTCGGCCTCGGCGGCCAAGGAAATCAAGGTGCTCATCGGCGACTCCGTGGGCAAGGTGGAAAACGGCAGCAAGCTGGTCGAGCAGGCCGGCAGCACCATGAACGACATCGTCACCAGCATCAAGCGCGTGACCGACGTGATGACCGAGATCACCCATGCCAACCGGGAGCAGAGCGGTGGCATCGAGCAAGTCAATGAAGCGATCATCCAGATCGACGACATGACGCAGCAGAATGCTGCACTGGTGGAGCAGGCTGCAGCTGCGGCGCGCTCCCTGCAGGAGCAGGCTTCCGGCCTGCAGCAACTGGTCAGCGTCTTCCGCCTGGATGGCGCGCAGGCCCATGCAGCGCCATCTTATGCACAGCCAGTGGCCGAGCGCATCATCGATGTCACCCCGGGGGCGCCGGAACTGCCGGGCAGCAGCAGTGGGTTGGCGGCGCATGCCTGAACGGGCCAGTCGATTTGCGGTTAGTATCCCGCTGGGATGCGCCGGACCTGCCGCATGTGCCAGATAGCAAGCTGGTGCGACCTGAAGAAAGCGGTCTGCATGCAGGCCGCTTTTTCATGGATCCCGAGTCACTTCCCCTCTCATAGAAACGGCGCGGCCAAGCGCCACCACGATGGAGAACCTGATGAACGAACTACGCAACGATTTCGACAGCCTGCTGGGCCAGAGCAGCCTGCCGGCCACCGCCGACCGTCGCACCTTCCTCAAGACCTCGCTGGGCACCGGCTTTGCCGCAGCCGTCCTGCCGGTCTGCGCGCAGACCATGATCAAGACCGATACCCAGGGCCTGACCGCCGGCGAGGTGGCCATCGACGTGGCTGGCCAGCGCGTGCCGGCCTATCGCGCCCAGCCCGAGGGCAAGACCGGCTTGCCGGTGATCATCGTGGTCTCGGAAATCTTCGGCGTGCATGAGCACATCGCCGATATCGCCCGGCGCTTTGCCAAGCTGGGCTACCTGGCCATCGCACCGGACTTCTTCGTGCGCCAGGGCAATCCCATGGCCTATACCTCCATTGCCGAGCTGCAGAAGGAAATCATTTCCAAGGTGTCCGATGCGCAGGTGATGGGCGATATCGATGCCTATGTGAAATGGGCCGGCGAGAATGGCGGCGACCTGAGCCGCCTGGGCATCAACGGCTTTTGCTGGGGCGGGCGCATCGTCTGGCTCTACAGCGCCCACAATCCCAAGGTCAGGGCCGGGGCGGCCTGGTATGGCCGCCTGGTGGGCGAGAACACGGCGCTGTTCCCGCAGCAGCCCATCGATATCGCAGCCTCGCTCAAGACCCCGGTCATCGGCCTGTACGGTGGCAAGGACGCCGGCATTCCGGTAGCCAGCGTGGAGCAGATGAAGCAAGCCCTGCAGAAGGCCGGCAACAAGTCCGAATTCCATGTCTACGCCAATTCCGGCCATGCCTTCAATGCCGACTATCGGCCCAGTTATGTCGAGGCCGATGCCAAGGATGCCTGGGGCAAGGTGGTGGCCTGGTTCAAGAGCCACGGCGTGGCTTGAGCGCGGCATCCTGATGGTGCGCATTTGATATGACGCAAGGCGGGATGCACCAATTTGTGCATCCAGCTTGCACCGAAGGACGGCAGATGCCGTCCTTTTTTCATTGGGGCCGGTGCCGACACATCGGTAAACGGCGCGGCCCGCTCAGGTGGCGCATTGGCACGCGCCTTGCTATATCCCTCAATGAGTAGAAGCGGCTAGCAGTCGGTCTTCCAACGACTTGCGGGGCATTGCTCGTGATGCCATCGGATCTTTCCGATGGTCCTGGATATTCCATAGGACACGAGATCATGCCCATCGCCCACGCTCCGCCATCCGTTTCCCTGCCGCGTTCGCCGGCCACCTTCCTTCTGCGTCTGTACACCACCCTGCTGCGGCGAGGTGGACGATGAATGCCCCCGTCCATGTCCTGGCAGATGCCCATGACCATGACGCCAGCTTGCTGTCCTTGCGCGTGGCGGCTGTGCGCGAACTGGCGGCCGGCATTCGCCTCTTCGAATTGATCGGCGTCGATGGCCATGCCTTGCCCGGATGGAGCGCGGGTGCGCATCTGCGACTGCACCTGGCACCCGGGCTGGTGCGTTCCTATTCCCTGTGCAACACGCCGCTGCAGCGCGACCGCTATGTGATCGCCGTCAAGCGCGAGCCCGCCTCGCGCGGCGGTTCAGCCTGGATGCATGAGCAGGTAGAGCAGGGCAGCCTGCTCGGCGCATCGGCACCTTCCAATGCCTTCCCGCTCGTGGCCGACGCGCGGGCGCCCCTGCTGCTGGCGGCCGGCATCGGCATCACGCCGCTGTACGCCATGGCGGCAGAGCTGGCGCAGGACGGTCGTCGCCATCGCCTGCATTATTTTGCGCGCAGCCTGGCGCATGCGGCCTTCTTCCACGAGCTCGCCGGCAGTTCGCACGGCCTGTCATTGCATCTCGGCCTGGACGGGCCCGAGACCGAGGCTGCGATTGCCGCGGCGCTGGCGGCTGCGCCCTGCTCCTCGCCGCTCTATGTCTGCGGTCCCGCGCCCTTCATCGATGCGGCGCGCCGCCATGCGCGCCAGTCGGGATGGCGCGAGGACGACATCCATAGCGAACTGTTTGCGGCCCCCACTGTTCCTGCGGCGGCTGCTCCACCTGAAGCAGCGGCTGCCGACACCCCCTTCGAACTGGTACTGCAACGTTCCGGCGTGCGCTGCATGGTGCAGCCCGGGCAGAGCATCGTAGCCGCCGCCGCGCTGGCGGGTGTGGAGATCGGTACCTCCTGCGGCGAGGGCTTCTGCGGCAGTTGCGAGAGCACCGTGCTGGAAGGCCAGCCCCTGCATCGCGACAGCGTGCTCGGCGCTGCCGCACGCGCCAGCGGGCGCACGCTGATGCCGTGCGTGTCGCGCTGCGCAGGGGCGAGGCTGGTACTGGATCGATGACAGGCATGACCGTAGGCAAGGCAAGTTCAACCCACCTGGAAAGGAAGGCAAGATGAAGACGATGATGTGCAAGCGCGCGTTCATGCGCGGTATGGCAAGCCTGGTGATGGGCACGGCAGCATGGCAGATGGCCGGCATGGCCCATGCCGAGGACAAGGTCACGCTGCTGTCGAACTGGTATGCGCAGGCCGAGCACGGCGGTTTCTACCAGGCCGTGGCCAAGGGCATCTACAAGAAGTACGGCATGGACGTGACCATCAAGATGGGTGGCCCGCAGGTGAACAACATGCAGCTGCTGATGGCCGGACAGGCCGATTTCAGCATGGGCTACGACTTCACCGTCATGAAGGGCATCGAGCAGGGCTTGCCGCTGGTGACCGTGGGGACGTCCTTCCAGTCCGACCTGCAAGGCATGATGACCCACGACGATGTCAGCGGCCTGGGCGGCCTGAAGGACAAGACCATCCTGGTGGCGGGTTCCGGCCAGGCGAGCTGGTGGCCCTGGCTCAAGTCCAAATACGGCTATAGCGATGCGCAGTCCAAGGCCTATACCTTCAACCTGCAGCCCTTCTTTGCCGACCCCGCGATCGCGCAGCAGGCCTATCCCTCGTCGGAGCTGTTCCAGGCCGACAAGGCGGGTGTGAAGAGCAAGTTCTTCCTCTTCGCCAGCGAAGGCTATCCTCCCTATGGCACCACCATCGTCACGCTGCAGAAGACGGTGGCCACCAAGCCGGACCTGGTGCAGCGCTTCGTCAAGGCCACCGCCGAGGGCTGGAAGAGCTACCTGGAAGATCCCGCGCCGGCCAATGCCCTCATCAAGCAGGACAACAAGAACATGAGCGACGAACAGCTGGCCTATGCAGTGGGCAAGCTCAAGGAACTCAAGGTGGTCACCGGAGGCGACGCGGCCAAACATGGCATCGGCGTCATGACCGACGAGCGCTGGAAGCAGACCTACGACGTCATGGTCGCCACCGGCCTGCTCAAGGCCGGCACCGACTACCACAAGGCCTACACCACCCAGTTCGTCAAGGACATGAAGGTCATGCCCTGATCCCGGTCGGCGCCGCTGCGTGATCGCAGCGGCGCGTTCCACCTTGCGCGTGAGGACGCCATGATTCCCTACACAGCACCGATGACAGCACGCCGCATCCCGGTGATCGATTTCGCCGATGCGTTTTCACCCGAGCGGAGCCGGCGCGAGGCGCTGGCCTGGGAAATCCACAAGATTTCGCGTGACGTGGGTTTCTTCTACATCGTCAACCACGGTGTCTCGCAGGCACTGGTAGAAGGCCAGTTCGACTGGGCGCGCCGTTTCTTCGCGTTACCCGCGGCCAGCAAGGCGGCCATCGACATGCGTGGTTCTCCCTCCGGCTATGGCTATGAACGCATGGGGGCGCAGGCCCTTGACGAGGGTTCGCCAGCGGACCTGAAGGAGGGTTTTCAGTTCGGTTTCGACATCGCCCATGATCATCCCTACGTGCAGCGTGGCCTGCTGCGTTATGGTCACCACCGCTGGCCGCAGGACTTGCCGGGCTTCGAATCCCATTCGCGGCGCTATTACGAGGCCGTGCGCGCGCTCTCGCATCGCCTGCTCAGCGTGATCGCGCTGTCGCTGGAGATGCCGGAGGATTTCTTCGAACCCGTGCTGAAGACGCCCATCGCCACCCAGCGCATGCTGCACTACCCGCCGCAACCGGGCGGTGCGCAAAACAACCAGATCGGTGCCGGTGCGCATACCGATTGGGGCCTGGTCACCATCCTCGCCCAGGATGCCATCGGTGGACTGGAGGTCTGCAACGCAGAGGGCCAATGGGTGAGCGCACCGCCCATCGAGGGCAGTTTCGTGGTCAACATCGGTGACCTGCTGCAGCGCTGGAGCAATGACCTCTATCACAGCAATCCACATCGCGTGCTCAATGCCGGCACGGTACCGCGCTATTCGCTGCCTTTCTTCCAGGATGGCGACCAGGCGGCGGTGGTGGCCTGCCTGCCGACTTGCTGCAGCGCCGAGCGCCCGCCGCGTCATGCGCCCTGCACCATTGGCGAGTACCTGGACATGAAGGTGAGACAGACCTTCGGGGCGGTGGCGGTGAGCTGAGTCATCGCATGAGGCAAGTCCGATTTTCCGATTTTCCGGCGAAGGCGACCGTGTTGGCACGCCGGCCGGACCGCTGCGGACACCACAGGTCCGCAGTCCAAGCAGAAGGAGCAGCATCATGCTGGTAACCCAACAAAAAGTCTTGCGCAGGTTCTGGTACGCGCTCATGCCCATCTCGCAGCTCAAGGACGGTCCGCTGCCCTTTACGCTGCTGGGCGAGAAACTGGTCGTATGGCTCAGGGAAGATGGCACCCCGGCCGCGCTGCAGGACCGCTGCTGCCATCGCACGGCACGCCTGTCCAAGGGCTTCGTGCAAAACGGCAACATCGTCTGCGGCTACCATGGCTGGACCTTCAATGGCGAAGGCACCTGCGTGCGCGTGCCGCAGAGCGTGGATGGCAGCGTGCCATCGGGCGCCTGCGTGAAGTCCTATCACTGCAAGGAACGCTACGGCTACGTCTGGGTGGCGCTGGAAGATCCGCTGCGCGACATCCCGGAGTTTCCCGAGGACGGCGCGCCGGGATACCGCCGCATCTTCCAGTTCTACGAGCGTTGGGAGACCAGCGCGCTGCGCATGATGGAGAATTCCTTCGACAACTCCCATTTCAGCTACGTACACCGTGCCACCTTCGGCCTGTACGACCAGCCCAAGCCGGAGAAGTACGAGATCGGCGAAACCGACTACGGCTTCGAGGCCGAGACGCGCGTGCCGATCAAGAACGTGCCGGCCAGCCACCGCGTCACCGGTAGCACGGCCGATACCACGGTGCGCCACATGTTCAACCGCTGGTATCTGCCCTTCGTGCGGCGCTTCGGCTGCACCTACCCGGAGAGTGGTCGGCACCACATCATCTACAACTGCGCCACGCCCATCGACGATGGGTCCATCATGCTGGCGCAATGGCTGTATCGCAACGATACCGAGGAGGACTGTTCCGAAGCCGAGCTGATCGCCTGGGACGCGCCCATCCTGGTGGAAGACCGAGAGATCCTGGAAGCCACCGATCCCGATGCCTGCATCGATGTGCGGCGCCGCCAGGAATTCCACATGGCCTCGGACCGTCCGGGCCTGATCATGCGCCGCATGTTGCTGGAGTTGCTTGAAGCACACGGCGAACGCGAAGTGTTCCGCATTCATCCCTCGGCATGAGCCGGCAAGGAGCCAAGATGGACAGAGACGATCACGCCATGTCGCAGGCCGCGGCATGGGATCAGGAGGGGGCGTCCGGCGCGCCTGACGAGGCGCCGGTGCTGTCGGCGCAGCGGGTGGAGAAGACCTATCGCAACGGCACCCGTGCGCTGGACGAGGTGAGGCTCGATATCGGCCGGGGCGAGTTCGTCTCGCTACTGGGCCCCTCGGGCTGCGGCAAGAGTACCTTGCTGAAGATGTTCGCCGGGCTGGAGGAACCCTCCCACGGCCATCTGCGCTGGTGGGGCGGCAACCTGGCCACCGTCGGGACGCCCGAGCGCACCCTGGCCATGGTGTTCCAGGAAGCCACGCTCATGCCCTGGGCCACGGTGGCGCAGAATGCGCGCCTGCCGCTGGATCTGCGCCATGTGCCGCGCGCGCAGGCCGAGGCGCGGGTGGCCGCGGCCCTGCAGCTGGTGGGACTGGAAAAATTCCATCACGTACTGCCCCGCGAACTGTCCGGCGGCATGCAGATGCGTGCCTCCATCGCCCGGGCGCTGGCGACCTCGCCCAACCTGCTGCTCATGGATGAGCCTTTCGGCGCACTCGATGAATTCACCCGCAACAAGCTCGATGCCGACCTGCGCGACATCTGGAGCAGGCAAGACCTGACGGTGGTGTTCGTGACCCACAGCATCTACGAGGCGGTGTTCCTGTCCTCGCGGGTGATCGTGATGGCTGCGCGTCCCGGGCGCATCATCGCCGATGTGGCCATCGATGCGCCGGGGCCGCGCGACGAGGCCTTCCGCATCTCGGCGCCGTTCCTGCAGTATTGCAAGACCCTGTCCGACTACCTGACGCTGGCCAACCAGCAGGGAGGTGATCATGAAGCGCAACACTGAACCGCTGGTCAATCGTCCCGGCTTCTGGCGTGTGGTCGCGCCGCTGTCCATCGGTACGGCCTTGCTGCTGCTGTGGCAGGTGGTGTGCACGCTGCTGGAGGTGCCCCCTTACCTGGTGCCTTCGCCAGTGGTGATCGCCCGTACCCTGGTGGCGGACTGGGGCATGCTGCTTGATTCGCTGCTGGTCACGCTGAAGATCACCTTCCTGGCCTTTGCGCTGGCGGTGACGCTGGGCGTGGCGCTGTCCTTCTTGTTCGTGCAGAGCCGCTTCATCGAGATCAGCCTGTTCCCCTACGCGATCATCCTGCAGGTCACGCCCATTGCGGCCATTGCGCCGCTGATCATCATCTGGGTCAAGGACACCACGGCCGCGCTCACCGTCTGTGCGACCATCATGGCGCTGTTCCCGATCATCTCCAACACCACGCTGGGCTTGCGCAGTGTCAATCCGGGCCTGTTGAACCTGTTCCGGTTGAACCGGGCCACGCGCTGGCAGACGCTGTGGCGCTTGCGCATACCCAGTGCCCTGCCGTATTTTTTCGCCGGCCTGCGCATCTCCAGCGGGCTGGCGCTGATCGGCGCGGTGGTGGCCGAGTTCGTGGCCGGCACCGGTGGCACCGGCTCGGGGCTGGCCTACCAGATCCTGCAGGCGGGTTTCCAGTTGAACATCCCGCGCCTGTTTGCGGCGCTGCTGTTGATTACCCTGACCGGCATCCTGCTGTTCTGGCTCATGAGTGCGATCGCGCGCACCACGCTGGCCGGCTGGCATGAAAGCGAGATGGGTTGAAGCTGTCACCAAACGGAGTGCAATGAACATGAAGAATTTCCTGATCAGGAACCTGCAAGCCATCATGACCGGCCTGCCCGGCGCTGCGGCACGCCATGCCGGACCGGACATCCGGGTACGCGATGGTGTGATCGCCGCCATCGGCAAGCTCGACGCGCTGCCCGGCGAAGAAGTGCTGGAGGCCGGCGATTGCGTGGCCTATCCAGCCTGGGTCAATACCCATCATCACCTGTTCCAGTCGCTGTTGAAAGGCGATCCGCTGGGCATCAATGCCACGCTCACGCCCTGGCTGGCGGCCACGCCCTACCGCTACCGGGCGCGCTTCGATGCCGAGCTGTTCCGCCTGGCCGCGCGCATCGGCATGGTGGAGCTGCTGCGCTCGGGCTGCGGCACCATCGCCGACCACAACTACCTGTACTACCCGGGCATGCCCTTCGATACCTCGGAAATCCTCTTCGAGGAAGCCGAGCGGCTGGGCCTGCGATTCGTGCTCTGCCGTGGCACCGCCACCCGCACCCGCCAGCTGGAGGCCGACTTGCCCAGCGCCTTGCGACCGGAGACGCTGGATGGTTTCCTGGCAGACATGGAGCGGCTGGCCGGGCGTTTCCATGATCCTTCCCCGGCCGCGATGCGGCGGGTGGTGATGGCGCCGACCACGCCCCTGTATTCGGCCGCGCCCGAGGAGCTGCGCGAGATCGCCGTGGCCGCCCGCGCCATGGGCCTGCGCCTGCACAGCCACCTTTCGGAGACGGTCGGCTACCAGGATAGCGCCCATGCCATGCACGGCTGCACGCCGGTGGAATTCTGCGAGCGCATCGGCTGGCTGGGGCCGGATGTGTGGTTCGCGCACTTGGTCAAGCTCGATGAGGCTGAGATCGCCCTGCTGGGCAGCACCGGCACCGGCATCGCCCATTGTCCGCAGAGCAACGGTCGCCTGGGCAGCGGCATCGCGCCGATCCGCGCCCTGGAGGCCGCCGGCGTGCCGGTGTCCATCGGGGTGGATGGGGCGGCCTCCAACGAAGCGGCCGACATGATCTCGGAAACCCATGCCGCCTGGCTGATGCAGCGCGCCCGTCGGGGCCAGGAAGCCACGCCAGCCTGGCAGGGCGGCCAATTCGAAGGTGGGGCTGAGGAGGCCACGGTGGAAGACGTGGTGCGCTGGGGCAGCAGCGGCGGCGCCCGCGTGCTGGGACTGGGGGCGCTGGACGGCCTGCAGGTGGGGCAACAGGCTGACATCGCCCTGTATCGGCTGGACGATCCGCGCTACTTCGGCCTGCACGACCAGGCCATCGGCCCGGTGGCCTCGGGCGGACGGCCTTTCCTGAAGGCATTGTGGGTCGGTGGCCGGGCGGTGGTGCGGGACGACGCCATCCCCGGCCTGGACCTGGTCGAGCTGGGCAGCCAGGCACGCCGGGCAGTAGCGCAGATGCTGGCAGGAAACTGAGCCCTGCCATTGCCGGAAGGTCTTTTCCTTTTGGCAATGGTCTGGCTACCCCTTGTTCGGTGGGGGAGGCGGCCAAAACTGCTAAAATATCGGGATGATCAAGAGACGTAATTCTCCCTTCAGTTTTTCAGCCGAGGATTTCGACGAATCCGCGGAATCCTTTGGTGCTTTCGATCCCTTCCTTTCCGAGTCCCCTGCCCGCCACGCTGGCGCGGCCGCATCCGGCCCGCGCGCCGAGGGTGAGGACGACTCCGGTGATGAAACCCGGTCCCCGCTGGAGCTGGACCTGACCAACCACTTCCTGATCGCCATGCCGTCCATGCTGGACCCGATCTTCGGCGGCACGGTGGTCTACCTGTGCGAACACAACCATAACGGCGCGCTCGGCGTGGTCATCAACAAGCCCACCGACATGACCATGGACGTGCTGTTCGACCGCATCAACCTCAAGCTGGAAATCCGGCCCGATACCCCTGACGCCATGCCGGAGCTGTACCGCCGCCCGGTCATGTTCGGCGGGCCGGTGCAGGTGGAGCGCGGCTTCGTGCTGCATTCGACCTCCGAAAAATATTCTTCCACCCTGCAGGTGACCGACGAGGTCGCCCTGACCACGTCCAAGGATGTGCTGGAGGCGGTCGCCCATGGTAATGGCCCCGAGCGCGTGCTGGTGACCCTGGGGTGCTCGGGTTGGAGCCCGGGCCAGCTCGAAGGCGAGATCGGCCGCAACGGCTGGCTGACGGTCAAGGCCGATCCCGCCATCATCTTCGAGCTGCCGGTGGAGCAACGCTTCACGGCGGCGCTGGCCTTGCTGGGCATCGATCCGGTCATGCTCTCCGGCGACGCCGGACGGGCCTAAGGACAGACACTTGGACACCGTACTGGCCTTCGACTTCGGCTTGAAGCGCATCGGCGTGGCCGTGGGCAATACCGGCCTGAAGCAGGCGCAGCCGCTGGCAGTGATCAGCGAGGCCACCAACGATGGCAAGTTCGCCGCCATCGCGCGCCTGGTCGCCGAATGGCAACCGGCGCGTTGCGTGGTCGGCCTGCCGCTGCACCCGGATGGCGCCGAGCACGAGATGAGCGTGCGCTGCCGCCGCTTCGCCAACCAGCTGCACGGCCGCTACGGCGTGGAGGTGACGCTGGTGGACGAGCGCTACAGCTCGGCCGTGATCGAACACCAGCGCGGCGAGCAGATCGACGACCAGGCTGCCGCCATCATTTTGCAGCAATACTTTGACGACGCACATTCATGAGCACAACACCTTTCCAGCTTGATGCAGAAGCGCTGTACCAGGACCTGGTGCAGCAGATCAAGGCCGGCCTGCAAGGCGCAACCGAGCTTGCGCTGGTGGGCATCCACTCCGGCGGCGCCTGGCTGGCCGAACGGCTGGCGGCCGAACTGGGCCTGGCCGCGCGGCTGGGCTTCGTGGACGTTTCCTTCTATCGCGACGACTTTTCCGAAAAGGGCTTGCGCGCCGATGTGAAACCCAGCCAGATCCCCTTCGATGTCGAGGGTGCCACCATCCTGCTCATCGACGACGTGCTCTACACCGGACGCACCACCCGTGCGGCCATCAACGAACTGTTCGACTACGGTCGCCCGGCGCGTGTGCTGCTGGCCGCCCTGGTGGATCGCGGCGGACGCGAGCTGCCGATCACGGCGGACTTCCTGGCGACCACGGTCTCGCTGTCCAAACAAGAAAACCTGCAATTGCAACGCGCCGACGACGGCCGCTTCTCACTCACGGTGGTCCATGCTTAATCCCCAACTGAACAAAAACGGCGAACTGCAACACCTGTTGACCATCGAGGGTCTGCCGCGCGCCATCCTGACCCACATCCTCGACACGGCCTCGTCCTTCGTCAGCATCGGCGACCGCGAAGTCAAGAAGGTGCCGCTGATGCGCGGCAAGAGCGTCTTCAACCTGTTCTTCGAGAACTCCACACGCACCCGCACCACCTTCGAGATCGCCTCCAAGCGCCTCTCGGCGGACGTGATCAATCTCAACATCCAGGCTTCCAGCACCAGCAAGGGCGAGTCGCTGCTGGACACCATCGACAACCTGGCGGCCATGCATGCCGACATGTTCGTGGTGCGCCACGCGCAATCGGGCGCGCCCTTCCTGATCGCCAAGCACCTGATCGACACCAGGCAGTCGCATGTC